>JBJHCI010000126.1:0-6112 GCA_050485925.1 Maricaulaceae bacterium | reverse complement strand
AAGCGAGCCGGGTGAACAGATCGCGGAATTGCTGCTCGTATTCGGGGATCACCTCGCGGCAGAGCGCGACAAATTCCTCGCGCGCCATCGTGCCGCCGCGCACCTTTTTCTTCTTCTCCACCAGCCGCTCGGTCGGCAGGCCGTTATCGTCCCAGCCAATGGGATAGAGCACGTTCCTGCCCGCCATGCGGAAATAGCGCGCCATGATATCGGCTTGGGTATAGCTGTAGACATGGCCCACATGCAGCGTGCCGGACACGGTCGGCGGCGGCGTGTCGATCACATAGTCGCTGTCCGCGGGCAGTGACGGGTCCCACTTGAACGCCTCATCCTTCAGCCAGCGCGCATTGCACTGATCTTCCGCCTCTTGCGGCTTGTAGCGGTCGGGAAACGGCTTCATGGAACGGCCTTCATCTCAAGCGGAACGGGCAGTGGAGAGCCGCTTCTCCTAGACGATTTTTGGCAGGCGTCAAACCGCGCGGGGGCAGGGGAAAGCCTTGCACTGATCTCCTGCACCAGCCATGTCTGTCACAACAGCACACGAAGGACACCGCACCATGAGCGAAGAGCGCGCCTTTCCCGGCTGGCGGGGCACCACCATTATCTGCGTGCGCAAGGGCAAGGCGGTTGCCATGGCGGGCGATGGTCAGGTCTCCATCGGCAATACGGTGGTCAAGTCCGGCGCGAAGAAGGTCCGCCGCATTGGCGGCGGCAAGGTGATCGCGGGCTTTGCCGGTGCCACCGCCGATGCTTTTGCCCTCTTTGAACGCCTTGAAGGCAAGCTGGAAGCCCATTCCGGCCAGCTCGCGCGGGCGTGTGTGGAGCTGGCCAAAGACTGGCGCACGGACCGCTATCTGCGCCGTCTCGAGGCCATGCTGATCGTCGCGGACGACACCGAGACCTTCCTCATCACCGGGGCAGGCGATGTGCTCGAACCCGAGCACGGCATCGCGGCCATCGGATCGGGTGGCAATTTCGCGCTGTCGGCTGCGCGCGCGCTCCTCACTTACGAAGACGACCCGGAAGTGATCGCCCGCAAGGCGATGGAGATCGCGGCAGAGATCTGCGTGTTCTCCAATGGCAACCTCACCGTGGAGAGGTTGGGGTAGGGGTTGGTTCCGGCTCGGGGACCGGGACTCATACTCGCGTTTCACCGGCGATAAGCTGGTGCCCAGTCTTTTTCTGGGTTCCGACTTTCGTCGGGAAAACGAGGAGAGCTGCTTTTACACCCCGGCGCGATAGCGCCACTAGCGCGACTGCGCGCCCGCAGCGTGAGCGAGGAGCGAAGCCCGGATGGGCTGAGCATCAGGAAAAAGATCCCCTACCCCTTCACCTGCGCATACGCCCAGTCGAGCCAGGGGCACAGCGCGGCGACATCGTCGGCGTCGATGGTCGGGCCGCACCAGATGCGCAGGCCCGGCGGGGCCTTGGCATAGGCGAGGATGTCGTAGGCGGCTTCCTCGCGTTCGAGCGCCTGCGCCATGGCTTTGGCGAGCGCGCGCTGCCCGTCCGCGTCGAGGTCCGCCGCCTCGCCGGCAAATTTCAGCGTCACCGATGTGTTGGAGCGCGTGGCCGGATCGGCCGCGACGAACTCCACCCAATCGGTGCGCTCCACCCAGTCTTCCAGCACGGAGAGATTGGTCTCAGACCGTGCCACCAGCCCTTTCAGACCGTCTTCCTTCATCGCCCAGCGCAGGCCGTCCAGGAAGTCCTCCACGCACAGGAGCGAGGGCGTGTTGATGGTGGAGCCTTCAAACATCGCGGAGTGATCATCGCCCGCATCAAAAAGCTGGAGCACTTTGGGCACCGGCCAGGCGGGGCGATAGGTTTTCAGCCGCGCACGGGCCGCAGGGGAGAGCACGACCATGCCGTGCTGCGCTTCCCCGCCCAGGCATTTCTGCCAGGAGAGCGTGGTGATATCGAGCTTCTCCCACGGCAGCGCCATCGCAAACGCGGCCGAGGTCGCATCGCAGAAGGTAAGGCCCTCGCGAGCCTCCGGAATCCAGTCCGCATGCGGTACTTTCAGGCCCGCCGCCGTGGCATTCCATGTGAAGACGGTATCGCGCGCAGGATCTGCTTTCGAGAGATCGGGCAGCACACCGTAAGGCGCTTCGAAGATGCGCAGATCGTCCAGCTTCAGCTCGTCGCGGGCATCAAGAAGCCAGCGCTGGCCGAACGCGTCCCAGCTGAAAATATCGAGTCCGCGCGCGCCGGCCATGGACCACATCGCCGCCTCGAACGCACCCGTGTCGGAGGCCGGGGTGATGAGGATGCGGTAATCGTCGGGGATTTCGAGGATGGCGGCCGCGCGCTCGATCGCCTCTTTCAGCTTCTGCTTGGGCGGGCCGGACCGGTGCGAGCGGCCAAGCGAGGTTTGTCCGAGGGCGGAGGGTTCCCAGCCCGGCCGCTTGCGGGTCGGCCCTGAGGAAAAGCGCGGATCGGCAGGGCGGATGGAGGGCTTGGTGGGCATGGGCGGGAATCCCTCGCGAAGCAATGCACTCTCGCGATAGGCGCTTGCGCGCGCGCCGTCAAACCCTTGCTTGACGCCGTCCCTTGCCTGGCGCAATCGGGTAGCCATGAGCAATTTTCCAGACCTTGCTGAGGCGCGCACCCTGTTCGACCTGCCGGAGGGCGACACCTATCTCAATGCCGCCTATATGGGCCCGATGCCGCGCGCGAGCATTGCCGCCGGAGAACGGGCCTATCGGCGCCGCGCTACCCCCTGGCACCTCGCGGTGGAGGAAGATTTCTTCGCCGTGCCGGAGCGGGTCCGTGCGGCAGGCGCAAGATTGTTCAACGCCCGCCCCGATGACATCGCGCTCGTCACATCCGCCTCCTACGGCCTTGCCGCGGCCGCGCGCAATCTGAAGCTGGAAGCCGGGCAGGAGATCATCCTGCTGGCAGGGCAGTTTCCCTCAAACGTCTATATCTGGCGCGAACTGGCCAAGCGAAGCGGCGCACGGATCGTCACGGTGGAACGGGCCGGCGATGAAAGCTGGACGGACGCCATTGCGCCCCATATCGGCCCGGCAACGGGGCTTCTGGCCTGCCCGGTGGTCCATTGGATCGATGGCGGGCTGATCGACCTTGCAGCCCTGCGCCCGGCACTTGATGCCGCCGGGGCAGCACTGGTGCTGGACCTGACCCAGTCGCTGGGCGTACTGGCCTGTAACGTGGAGGCGATCCGGCCCGATTTCGCGGTCGCCGCTGCGTATAAATGGCTGCTGGGGCCGTACCAGACCGGCCTTCTTTACATAGCGCCGCACCGTCAGGACGGTGTCCCGCTGGAAGAGAACTGGATCGCCCGGCAGGGATCTTCAGACTTTGCTGCGCTGGTCCACTATCAGGACCGTTATGAGGCCGGCGCGCGGCGTTTCGATGCGGGCGAGCGCTCCGCCTTTCAGACCCTGCCTGCCCTGCTGGCCTCGCTCGATCTGCTCAATCATTATGGCGCTGATGCCATTGCACACCGCCTTGGCGGGTTGACGGATGCGCTGGCCGAGGCTGCCCGCCCGTTCGGGCTTCAGCCCGGCACAAAGGCGCGCGCGCCGCACTATCTCGCCCTGCATCTGCCCTCTGATGCGCCGGGTGATATTCTGGACCGGTTCCGCGCCGCCAGCGTCCACCTTTCCCGGCGGGGCAACAGCCTCAGGATCAGCCCGCATATCTATAATGATCAAGCGGATATCCGGCGTTTTGCCCAAGCGTTGGAGGCGATGTTCTAGCGCCAGTTTCACCTTTCGGTTGAAATTAATGAATGGTTAACGCAGTGTGCCAGCCCTTTTCACGGGCGGGGACCGGCGCATGGTGCTGCGGACCATTCCTCTAATGCTCGCCGGTCTGCTGGCAGGTCTTCTGGCCGCCTGCGCCAGTCTTGACCCTCTGGCGCCGCCAGGGCGCGATTTCCGCGAAGAAACCCGGCTGCAGGCGCGCTTAATGGCGCTGGCAAGCCCGCTATTGCTAGCCAATGCAGACCACTGCCCCGCCACCAGTCCGTATTCCGGACTGATCACCACCCACCGGGCCGACTGGCCGCAGCGCGGCGTTTTGGGCAACGAGCGCCGGGCCGTGGTCTGGATCGTGGCCCCGCACAGTCCCGCCGCGCGGGCCGGGCTGCAGACCGGAGATGTAATCCTCTCCGTCAACGGGCGCTGGATGTCGCAAACCGCGCGTGACCATGACGATCTGCGTAACCGCCGCCTACCCGCCGCGATGCGCTCCGGCGAAGTGTCCCTGCATGTGCTGCGCGATGGTGAGGGTCTGGACATCACTGTCCGGCCCGAACCGGCCTGCGCCGGCACGGTCACCATAGTGGACGCCTGGCGCAGTGCGGCCTGGATCACCGGTGATACGCTCTTTGTCACCCGCCCGCTTGCCACGGTCGCACCGGAGGCGCTGGCGGACCGTCTGGCCCTGGCGCTGGCCGAGGCGGTAATCACACAGCATTCCGACGGCCTAGCTTGGCGGCAGATCAATGCGGCTGGCCAGCAGGCCGTGCAGGCGGTCAATTTCGTCACCGCACTGGACGCGCTGGACGTGATCGGTGGGCGTGGCCCGCGAGAGGCGCGCCCACCGCGGGCGCGTTCACTGGACACCACGCAACTGTCGCTGGCGCGCATGCTGCTGGCCGAAGCGTCTGCCTACCGGTCTGCGCCGCTGGAGCTGGCCAGCGTCCAGCCATGATTGACCGGTCCGGCCCCTGAGCCAAAGCCCGGCGCGCGCTTTATCGCCTCGTGCAGATAATCGCCTGCCTCTTCCACTGCCTTGTCCAGCGGCGCGCCTTGCGCGATCAGCGCCGCAATGGCGCTGGCCAGCGTGCAACCCGTGCCGTGCGTGTGGCGGGTCTTGATGCGCGGACGCGAGAAGATGCGCATGCCATTACGCGTCACCAGCACATCAATCACCTGCGGTCCGTCCAGATGCCCGCCCTTGATGAGGGCCGCGCGCGCGCCGAGCTTCATCAAGGCCTCGCCTGCTTCGCGCTGACCGTCCACATCCTCGATGGTGAGGCCTGTCAGGGCTTCCGCTTCGGGAATGTTGGGCGTGACCAGCATGGCGCGGCGGATGAGGCTCGTTTTGAGCGTCTCCACCGCGCTGTCCTCGATCAGGCGCGCGCCGGAGCTCGCCACCATTACCGGGTCGACGATAAGGGGGATCAGCTCCGCGCCCGCTGCATCGAGGGCCGCCGCCACCGTATCGATCATTTCTGCCGTCGCCAGCATGCCGGTCTTGATCGCGTCCGCGCCGATATCATCGAGCACCGCGGCGATCTGGCCGGAGACGATCTCCAGCGGCGCGCCATGCACGGCGGTGACGCCCTTCGTGTTCTGCACAGTCAGCGCGGTGATGGCGGTCGCCGCATAGCCGCCCAGCGCTGTCACCGCCTTGATATCGGCCTGGATGCCCGCCCCGCCGGACGAGTCCGATCCGGCAATGATCAATACCCGGCCCTTCGGCTCTGGCGGCAGGTCTGTCTCGGTCGCGCTCATGGCATCCTCGTGGCTTGGCGTTCATCGCAGCGCGTTCTAGCCTTCCCGCAACACAATGAGAACCGCCGGGGAGGGCATACAGATGAAACACACCATCGCCGCTATTGCGGGCGCGGGCCTGCTGGCGCTCACCGCCTGTGCGCAGCCGCCCGCGACGCCCGAAGCCATCGAGCCGAACCCCTCCAATCGCTCGGCTGAAGGCCTGGCCCTGACTCTGGGTGAGGCGATCCGGTTCGAGACCATTTCCCAAATGGGCAACCCCGATGCCAGCCGGGCCGAGTTCGATGCATTCCGGGACTGGCTGGCGGCGAGCTTCCCGCTCGTCCATGCGCAAATGAACCCGGAAGACATCCTTCACGGCTCGCTCTGGTACACGCTGGAAGGCATGAACCCTGCGCTCGATCCGATTGTCATCCTCGCCCACCAGGACGTGGTGCCGGTGGAGCCGGGCACCGAGGACCAGTGGGACCACCCGCCCTTCTCCGGCACGCTTGCCGATGGCTATGTCTGGGGGCGCGGCGCGCTCGACATGAAGGGCTTCCTCGTCATGTTGATCGCGGCGATGGAGACGCTGCTGGAAGAGGGCTTCACCCCGGAGCGCACCATCCATATCGGGCTTGGCC
>JBJHCI010000125.1:0-6124 GCA_050485925.1 Maricaulaceae bacterium | reverse complement strand
CAGGTGCAGCGGGCGGCGGATCTCACGCATGGGGTGGCGGTGTAGCGCGCGTCAGCGGCAGATGCAAAGTCTCCCCCTTGATCCCCTCCCCCAACCGGCCATGATGGCCGGGAAAGGGGACGGGATGAGCCTGACGGACAAGGAAAAGGCCGTGCTGGCCAAGGCGGGCTTCAGCGGCGGCGTCATCCGGGCTGCCGATGACGAGGCCGGGCGGTTTGTCTCGCTGCCCATGCGGCGCTTCTTCAACAGCATCTGGTTCCAGGTCGGGTTCGGCGTGACGGTGGCACTGGCCGGTGTGCTGTTCGGTGTGCGCAGTTCAGGCGGCTTCTGGACCGGCATCATGACCGGACTGGTTGTCTTCTTCCCGCTCATGCTGGTGGTGACCATGGCCTGGCTGTCGGCGCGCCAGCTGCGCCATGAAAGCCCTGAGCGCTGGGCGGCGCGTGAGCTGGTCCTGCGCGTGGCGGGAGGCGGGGAAGCGGCGCTGGAAACGCTCAAGCGCATGGCGGGCCGGGCCTCTGAAGCCAGCAGCACGCACCGGGCACTGCGCCTGATTGCCGACGGCGAGAAGAAGCCCCGTCAACCCGGCAAGCCGGACTGGACGGCCCGCGCCATCATCGCCGGGCTGATCGTTCTGCCACTCGTGCTGGTCTTTGCCGTTCCGCTCATCCAGTCGCGGTTCGGTTCCTAGGGCCTGCTCCTGATACTGAACGATTTTCGCGCATATCACGCTCCAAATCCTTTATGAGGACAGGTCCTAGGCTGTCAGCCCCTCCAGCGCGCGGCGCCAGTCTTCCGGCAGGGGTTTGGGCCGCCGGGTCTGCCGGTCCACATAGACATGGGTGAAAAAGCCCTCGGCAATCGCCTCCTCCCCGCCCGCGTGAAAGATCGCGATCTCGTAGCGCACCGAGGAATTGCCGAGCTTTGACACGCGGATACCGGCTTCCAGCGTATCGGGAAAGGCGGCCGGCGCGTGATAGCGGCAGCCGGTTTCCACCACGAGGCCGATCGGGTCACCGCCCGCAATGTCCAGCAGCCCCGCCTTGACCAGCCAGCGGTTCACCGCCGTGTCGAAATAGGCGTAATAGGTGACATTGTTGATATGGCCGTAAATGTCATTATCGGCCCAGCGCGTCTCGATCGGCTCGAGCGCGGGAAAAGCCGAGCGCCGGGCCGGTGGTTCGCGCCCGCTCACAGGATTTCCTCATACATGGCCACGATATCATCATAGCCCATGGGCCGGGGATTATTGGGCAGGAGCCGGTCATTGGCGGCGACATCGGCGGCCATGGCAGGCACGTCATTATGGCTGATCCCCAGCTGGGAGAGACGCCGCTCAATCCCCACCGCATCGGCGATACGCTCCATTTCGGAGATCAGCGCGGCAGAGCTCGCTTTCAGGCCGATATGGCCGGCGATCTCGCCATAGAGATTTTCCGCCGCACTGGCGTTGAAACGCAGGACCGGCGGCAGGACGACCGAGTTGGAAAGCCCGTGCGGCACGTGGAACATGCCGCCCAGCGGATAGGCCATGGCATGCACCCCGCCCACGGGCGAGTTGGAGAAGGCCTGTCCCGCCAGCATGGCCCCCAGCAGCATGTCGGCCCGGCCTTCGCGGTCTGCCCCGTCTTGGCAGACCCGCTCCAGCGCGCCGTGCAGCTTCTTCATCGCGGCAAGTGCCAGCGCGTCGGAAACAGGGTTTTTGAAGCGCTTGCCGGTATAGGCCTCTATGGCATGGACCATGGCGTCAATGCCGGTCGCCGCCGTGATCGGCTTGGGCAGGCCCAGCGTCAGATCGGCATCAAGGATCGCCATGTCGGCATAAAGCGGCGCGGCCGCAATCCCGCGTTTCGATGTCGCGCCCGTCGTGATGACGGCAACGCTCGTCACCTCCGAGCCGGTCCCGGCCGTGGTGGGGATGAGGACGAGCGGCAGGCGCGGACCCGTCGCCTTGTCCATGCCATACATGTCTTCAAGCTCTTGGGAGCCACCGAGCAGCAGGGCGACGACCTTGGCTGTGTCCATCGGGCTGCCGCCGCCAAAGCCGATCACGGCTTCTGCGCCAAAGGCACGACCCTCTTCCACCGCTTCGAAGAGGACGCTTTCAGGCGGATCCGCCACCACCTTGTCATAAACATGGACCGCATAGCCGCCAGCCTGAAGGCCGTTGAGAGCCGCGTTGAGGAGCCCCAACCCCATCACGCCCTTGTCGGTGATGACCAGAAGGCGTTTTGCGCCCTTCAGGGCGGGGGCGGCATGATGGGCAAGCTCCGCTGCCGCGCCGGGCGCAGAGACGATATGGGGAACAGTACGGAACTGAAATGCGTACATGAGCGGTGGTCCTTCCTCTCCCGGCCGGGGATGGAAGGCTGGCCGCTCGAACCGCGAAATTCAAGCCTTGAGTATGCCGATACCGTCTCAGACCACGCCGATGCGCGGCGGACCGCCATGTTCGGCTTCGGAGGGACCGAAAGCCCGGTCGAGAAGCTGGGTGGAATCCTGGGCCAGCTCGATGGCGGCGGTCAGATGCTCCAGTATCTTCACGTTATTGTTCATCACGTGCAGCGCTTCGGGACGCACATCATCGGAAATTTTCGTGCAGCGGATCAGTATATCCGCGCGGATCTCCATGAGAATGTCTTCCAGCCTGCGTCCGCCCGGATTGGATTCGGACTTCAGGAAGCGGGTCATTGCCACGTCCTTTCTTGCCTGTTGTGCCGCGATCATGGCACGCCATGAGTCATTTTTCGGTAAACGCCAGGAAAGGAGGTCTGTCATGGCTCCCCAACGCATAGGTGCGGACGCCGCCCTGAAACAGCTGACCGGCTGGACGAAGTTGGAAGGCGGGCGCGATGCGATCACCCGGACGTTCCACTTCGCCGACTTCAACGCGGCCTTTGGTTTTATGAGCCGGGTGGCGCTGAAAGCCGAGCAGATGAACCATCACCCTGAATGGTTTAATGTTTACAACAAGGTAGAGGTTGTCCTGACGACCCATGACTGTGACGGGGTGAGCGCGCTGGACGTGGAGATGGCCGGTTTCATGAACGCGTCGGCTTCCGTCTGAGCGCCCGATTGGGTAAGCTTTCGTTAACCATGACGGTGGGCCCGCCCGGGTCCGTATGAAGGCTCATGGGACAGGAAGACAGGGAGAAGACACGCATGCTTACCATGCTTGCCGCCAGCCTGGCGCTGGTCAGCGTCGACGATCATGGCGCGTCGGTCGATGCGCTTCTGGAGCACGCCCTGCGTGTGGAAGGGGGCGGGGTGATCTATACCGTCATGCTGGAAGCGGACGGCACCTATTCCAGCGATGTCGGGATTTCCGGCACCTGGGAGGTGCAGGGCGATGAGCTGTGTACCAGCCGCGCCACCGGCGAGACGAACTGCCAGCCCATCCAGGAGGGTCTGGAACTTGGGGATAGCTGGGAAGGTGAGAACACCGCCGGAGAGACCGTGACGTTCACCATCGTGCCGCGCGAATAAATAAATACAGACATAATATGGCGGTCATCTGCGGGCGCGTCAGCGCTCGTGGATGATCACCATGGACAGCAGCACTTCTGCGCCGGTTTCGCCCAGCACCGCGTCGGTGGAACGCTGCAGAAGATGGGATATGCGCTCAATATCGGGCAATTCCCCGCGCCGGTAGGCCAGGCCCGCATAGTTTGACATTGCGTTGGCATAGGCGTCGCGCAGGCGCGGCGTCCGCTCGGCCACGCGATTGCGCAGGCGCGCATCAGGCACGTCCAGCGACAGCTCGATATGCAGAAGGCCCGAAACGCCTGCGCCATAATGTACCGCGGTGATCAGCGGCTCCATCTGCACATAGCTGGGCGCCGAGCTGATGGGGCGGCTTCCCCCCTCCGAGCGGGCAGGTTCCGCCGGTGCGGCAGCCAGCAATACCGGCGCCAGCAGGATAGCCAGGGCATGAGCGGTGTGTTTCATACCCTGATACTGCCCTGTCAGGGGTAAATAATCGGTTCTGCGGCAGGGTGACGGCCGGTCAGAAATCCTGCGCGGCGCGGGTCATGGCAGGCTCCAGCCGGCTCGCTCGGGCGTAGAGGCCGCGCGCGGTGGAGAGATCGCCCGCCGCCCGGTGCGCATAGGCAAGCGACATCAGTATGTTGGCATTGTCCGGATCGGCGTGGAGCGCCAGCTCAAAGGCATGGGTGGCGGAGCGGTTAAGCCCCAGGCGGGCCATGTAGAGCCCTTGCTGATAGCGACGGAAGGGCGCGTCATCGAGCGTAACAGCTTGATCTATATGAGTTAACGCTTCCCGATAACGCCCGGCAGACGCGGCATGGTGGGCACGCTCGTCATGGTATATCGCGCCATGACGGGCATCGAGCGCTGCAGGCTGGATGGTTTCGAGCCCGCGCCGCGCTTCGGCCTGAAGGCCTGCCATACGGGCGCCGCGCGCGGCCATCAGCCGGTCGCGGACTTCCCCGGACAGCCCTGCCGCATCCGACCAGCTCGCATGAACGCCTTGCCAGTCTCCGTACAGTTCGGCCTGATAGCCATAGCTGCGCAGGGCAAAGAGCTGTTCGTCGATGGTGAGGGTATGGCGATGGGGCAGCACCTGCTGCAGTGCCTCGACGGCGCGCGCATGATCGCCGGCCTCGATGGCGCAGGTCGCGGCTGCCAGCCAGTCGCGCGCATCCCCGCCATTACGGGCGAGCTGGGTGAAAGCGCTGACCGCCGCTCCACACTGGCCGTTGCCGGCAAGCGCATAGGCCCGTTCACGCAGGGCATAATCGTCGGCAACCTGCCCGGAAACGGTCAGGCCCGCGCCCACCAGCACGGCACCGATCGCCGCCTTGGCGGTGCTACCGGCCTGAATGGAAAAGAGAAGCGCCATCAGCCTGTCCTGCCACGATCTTCATGACAAAACAGTATAGCGCTTATGGTTAATGGAGGCGAGAGGGTGTCTGGACTCTGGACGTGATTGTCAGAAATTGACCACGATCCGACCGATCACGCTCTGATCGGACGTATCACCAGTTCCGGCCCGGTATTCCAGCTCGAAATCGACCCGTTGGCGATAGGCGCGGTAGCGGTCCTCCCCGAACCAGCGTGACACCATGATGCCTGCGCCGGCCTCCAGCCGCTCGCGGCGCAGAAGGCTGTCATCGGAAATCTGACCCACCGCCGTGAGATAGGGCGTCACCGCCCAGCCCTCACCGGCGCGGAAACGCACGCCCTGACGCACCGAGGCGTAGGCAGAGCGGAATTCGGGGCTGTCAGGTATCCAGGCGAGATCGCCATAAAGGCTGGTATAGGTCCAGCGGCTCGCGACCGGGTTCCAGTCACCGCCCTGCGTCCAGCCATAGGAGGCACGCAGGAGCCATGCGTCACGGGCGAGATCACCGCCCGCGATCAGGCGTTCCGCCGCGAGGTTGAAATCGTGGCTGGCAAACGGCTTCCAGCGTGCGCCAATGCCGAATTGCAGCGTTTCGTCGGTAAAGCTGAACGAGCCCGGCTCAAGGCTCTGAAAGGCGCGGCTGTAGAGGGTTACGCCCCGGCCCGCCCGATAGAGGCTTTCAGGCCGCCAGCCGGCCTCGAAGCCGATCTGGCTTTCAAACGTGCCCTGTTCAGGCAGGGTGAAGCCGCCCAGCGTGGCATCATCGCGATAGGTCAGATAGCCGACGGCATAGAAACTGCGCTCCAGCGTCTCCACCTCGCGTCGCAGACGGTAAAGCCGCATGGGATCGCCCTGTGCGCTGGACGCCGCATGGTGGCGGTCAATCGCGTCGCGAAAGGCGCCCGCCGCATCGCGGCGCTGACCGGCGGCGGCGCGGGCATAGCCCTCTTCCTCGCGCAGAACAGGGTTCGCGGAATTCTGCCAGGCCGCTTCGGCAAACAGGATGGCAGCCTCCTCATGGCGTCCCGCCCGGCGCAACGCATAGGCATTGGCCAGCACGATATCGACGTTCTGGGGGTCGCGCTGATAAGCCGCCTCGAAAGCGGTCAGCGCACCGGCATTGTCTCCGGCCCGCTCCAGCCACAGGCCGCGGTCGAAATGGCGATAACCCGCATCTTCCACTGCCAGCGCGCGTTCCATCCACATCGCCGCCTCGCGCGGCTGATTACCGGCCAGGGCGCGGGCGCGTTCCTCGTAATA
>JBJHCI010000124.1:0-6177 GCA_050485925.1 Maricaulaceae bacterium | reverse complement strand
CATTGCGGCCATGCCAGCGTATGCGCCAGTCCAGATGCGGCCCGGTCACCCGTCCGGTTGCCCCGACAAGGCCAATCACCTGGCCTTGCTCAATCACGTCACCTTCCTCGACTAGGATTTCCGACAGGTGCATGAAGACCGAGTTGAAGCCCTGCCCATGGTCGACAAAGACAAGACCGCCTTCGAAATACATGTCCGGGTCAGTCAGCGTCACGACGCCGGCAGCCGGGGCGATGATTTCTGCGCCAACAGGCCCTGCGATATCAATGCCATAATGCGGGCGGCGCGGCTCGCCATTATAGAAGCGCTGCGCGCCATAGGGGCTGGTGATGCGCCCTTCCAGCGGCATGATGAATCCGGCCGAGAAGCCATCGCCCGACCAGCGCGAGGCATGAGCTTGTCCTTTGCGGACATTCTCACGGCGGATTCGCTCCAGCGTCTCCGGTGGCGGGGTTACCATGGCGGGCGGCAGGCCTTCGATATACTGGATATCGTACTCGGCCGGAGCCACCGCGTAGCGCGCGTCATGGACCGTCTCGCCGCTCACGCGCACCTGCAGGCGCGTCTCGGCGGGCGCATCGCGATCATGACCGAGAATGACCCAGCCTTCGCGATTGGCCCGTGTCTCCACCTCGTCGAGCAGCACGCGCGCACCCGGCGTGGTGCGGCAGACCAACACCCCGCCCTGGCGATGCTCGCCGGTGCAGGTGATGGCCGCTTCGCCCGCGGTATTGTCGTCCGCCAACAGAAAGATTGCGATGGCAAGTGCCAGCGAAAAAATCATTTCATCATCCCCGGCTCAGAGTGTACTTCCAGCCAGCGCTGGGTGGCCGCCTCGGCGTCCCGATAGGCTTCCTGTAATTCCGCGCTCCAGTAGCGAAGCTGGTTCAGCACGATCTTGTCACCCGTCACCGCGCACAGCACATAGGCACCGGGTTCCATGATCATGAAATCGGCATCGCCGTATTCCAGCTTGGCCTCGCCGGAAAAGTCCTTCTCGAACCGGTTCATCAGACCTCCTTGATCTGGCGACATACCTACCACGGGGCAAGCCCGAAACAAAAGTGCCGTGCCTGCCCTTGATCCGGGGCCGTTTATCGCCAAGTGTGCATGCGCAACATTACATACCCATTCTAGGAAACCTGCTCCATGACCAGCCCCGCACCTCTGTTCCAGCCCTTCCAATTGGGCTCACTCTCCCTTGCCAACCGCATTGTGATGGCACCGATGACACGGTCCTTCTCGCCGGGCGGCGTGCCGGGCGAGGATGTGGTGACGTATTACCGGCGCAGGGCGGAGAATGCGGTCGGGCTTATCATTACCGAGGGCACCACGATTGACAGGCCAGGCGCGAGCTTTGATCCGTCGATACCGAACTTTCACGCCCCCGAATCACTGGCCGGTTGGAAAAACGTGGTCGATGCCGTTCACGCGGTCGGCGGGAAGATCGCACCCCAGCTCTGGCATGTGGGTCTCGCACGCCGCCCCGGCACCGGCCCGCACCCCGATGCCCCCTCGGACAGTCCGTCCGGCGTGCTCCATACCGGAAAACAGATTGGCGAACCGATGAACGAGGCGGACATCGCCGACACCATTCATGCCTTCGCAAAAGCGGCGCGGGCGGCGGCCGATACCGGCTTCGACGCCATCGAGCTGCACGGTGCACATGGCTATCTGATCGACCAGTTCTTCTGGGAGGGGCTGAATAAGCGCTCTGACCGGTATGGCGGCGATCTGATGGGCCGCACCAGCTTTGGCCGTGAGATCGTCAAGGCGGTCCGCGCGGAGATACCCGCCGACATGCCGCTCATCCTGCGCTATTCGCAATGGAAGCAGCAGGACTACACTGCCCGGCTAGCCGAGACCCCGCAGGCGCTGGAAGCCTTTCTGGCACCACTAGCAGATGCAGGCGTGGACATGTTCCATGCCTCCACCCGCCGTTTCTGGATTCCCGAGTTTGAAGGCTCGCAGCTCAATCTGGCGGGCTGGACGAAAAAGCTGACCGGCAAGCCGGTCATCACGGTTGGCTCGGTGGGACTCAATTCTGATTTCCTGGGCGCGTTTATGGGCGAGGGCTCGCCTGCCGCCTCCATTGACGGGCTCATCGAGCGCTTCGAGGCCGGCGAGTTCGACCTCGTGGCCGTCGGACGCGCGCTCCTGTCCGACCCGGAATGGGCGGCCAAGGTCCGTGACGGCCGGTTTGACGCTCTCAATGATTTCTCGGCTGAAGCCTTGAAGGAACTGGTGTAGGCAACACCGCAACATCATGAAGATGGGGAGAATGAGATGAGTCTGCTGGACCAATATACCGCCCGCCTCGGCGAAACCGTAACCTCGGACTGGTTCACCGTCGATCAGGACCGGGTGAACCAGTTCGCCGACGTGACGCTGGACCACCAGTTCATCCATGTCGACCCGGAACGCGCCGCGAAGGAAACGCCGTTCGGCGGGCCTATCGCCCACGGCTTTCTGACCCTCTCGCTCCTGTCCCACTTCGCCGCCTCCTCCCTACCCGCCTTCCCGGACAAGGCCATCGGGATCAATTATGGCTTCGACAAGGTGCGCTTCCTGTCGCCAGTGCGCGTCGGCGCCCGTGTGCGCGGCAAGTTCACGCTGGCCAAGGCAGAAGAACGCAGACCTGGCCAGATCCAGCTCACGCAGGACTGCAGTGTGGAGATTGAGGGTTCCGACACCCCCGCGCTCGCAGCGCAATGGCTGAGCCTGGTGGTGGCAGGTTAGCCTGCCCTACCGCAGGAAGGGCAGGAGCGAGACCTGGCTCATGTCTGAAAAGACGAGTGCGGATACCTGAACCGCCGACTGTGCCTGGGCGAGGCGGGTCGCCGCGGCGGCCATGTCGGCCTCCTCCATTCCTGCCACCATGGATTTGAGATAGTCGGCGCGCTGCTGGTTGCTGCGCACCGCATTCTCCAGCCTCGCCTGCATGGAGCCATTGGTGCCCACGGCATCGTTGATGCGACCAAACACCTCGATCACATTGGCGATCTCGGCTGACAGAAAATCCTGCTGGGCCTGGGTGACGGTGCCGTCGAACGGCCCGTCCGGGCCCTGATCGAAATCGGCGATCCGGGCAAATATCTCCATCAGCTCCAACGCAAGATCATCGGCCAGAAAACTGATTTCGATATGCGCGTTCTCGTCGATCCGGCCGGTCTGCTTCTGGCGCGCGTTCTGGAACAGATCGCCCATATTCGCGGCACCCTGAAGCTGGGCCAACGTCTCGCCGGTAAAGGGCAGCGCATCCGTGCGGGTGCCGCCGAAAAGGAACGAGCCCGCGAACTGGGTGTTGAGCGCGTTACGCGCCCGCTCGAACGCCGACTGCACGTCATTCATCAGGAAGGTGCCGTCATTTGTGGTCAGCGCGATGCGCAGATCCTGTACCGAATCTGACAGTTCGGCGAGGGCCAGATCCTGCACGCCCAGCCGGTTTTCCAGCCGCTTGCTGGCCTCCACGAAGTTCTCCGCGCGCGCCTTCGTGCCGCGGGCGAAGAGGATGGTTTCGGCCTGATTGCCATACCCTTTGAGGTCTGGAGCCTTCATGCCGGTCGATATCTGCTGGCTGGATTCATAGAGCTCACGCTGAGCCCGCATCAGGTCGAGAAGGGCAGTATGAGCGGCGGCCTGTGTGGAAATACGCATCGGTTACAGCTCTTCGTTATCGCACCAGATTGAGAAGCGTGTCGGTCATCTCGCTGGATGCCTGGATAATGCGCGCGGCCGCGTTATAGGCCTGCTGGAACAGGATCATGTTGGCCAGCTCCTCGTCCATATTGACCCCTTCCACGTCCATACGCTTCTGGTCAGCGGACAGCTTGACCGATTGAGCAGCCTCAGCGGCCCGTTCAGCCCGTGCCGAGCGAGTGCCGATATCGCCCGACAGCCGCGCTCCGTACTCCTGCAGGGTACCGGTGCCCGCGGCAAACCCGCCCGCGGCATCGAATCGGCGCGGGGTAAGCAACGCATCGTAAAGCGCCTGTCCGCCCCGCCCGTCGCCTTCGGTCAGCACCAGGTCGCCGGGCACGGACGCGCCGTCAATATTGAGCCGGGAGAAGGCGAGCGCCCCGGAATTGGTCCTGAGATCGGAACGCACGGTGAAGGTTTCCGAGCGCGACAGGCGCGCCGCGTCGCCAATGCCGAACACCTGTGACAGCGATAGGCCGGTTCCCGCCCGCAGGCTGGTATCATTGGTCAGCTCGACCCGGTAATTCGCGTACGTGCCGTTGGGCGTGAATCTGAGCGCACCATTGGTATCCAGCGCCCAGGTCCCGAAATTGCCCATGCCAGTGGCCGGATCGTTCATCGCCGCCACGAATGCGCCCAGATTGGCCTGATCGGCCGGCACGGCGATATCGGTGCTCGCCCGCCCATCCGGAGTGGTGATGCGGAAGCTCATCTGCGCGCCCGGCGCGGTTCCTAGCGGGCTGGCAGCGGTGAGGCCGGTATCAAAGAAGGCCGGGCGCGGCGAGGTAATGATATTGTTCAGTCCGAAGAAGTGCGCAAAGCCCCGCCCGCCGATGCTGGAAGGGTTCGCCTCATCCTGAAGGGCCGCAAGCCCGTTATCCGGATCGCTGGTGGAGATCACCAATCGTCCACCGGTGAAGCTTGCTGTGCCGTCCGGGCCGAGCGCGTTATTGAGCTCAGTGACAAGATCGGCAATCGTCGTGCCTGCATTGCCGTTAACGGTGAAACCGGCACCTGTGAATTCGATATCGATGCGGTTTACCAGCTCGCCGGTTTCATTGACGACAGCCAGAACAGCCTCTCCCGAGCCCTGCAATATGTCCGCAGCCAGCAGGCCGGTCGCCCGCCCGTTAAGCGTCGAAGGGGCCGGGTAGGACGAGGAATTGTTGTGGGCCGCGTTGAGCGCGTCCGCAGTGCCGGAGGTGAACTCGGCCAGCTGGGAGGCAATCAGCGGCAGCTCCCTGTCACGCATGTCGATCAGCGCGCGCAGCTCGCCCGAACGGATGGAGCTGGTAAGGTTCACCGTCGCGCCGGACGCCGACACGACTGCGTTTATGGTGCCGTATTGCGCGCCGTACGCGCCGGACCCCGCCGGAATGTAGGACAGCTCCAGCCGACCGTTATCCAGCAGCGATACGCCGTTATCGGTGCGCACGAACATGCGCCCGTCAGTCTGTATTTCCGAACGTATGTCCATCAGGCCGGAAAGCTCGTCGAGCAGCTCGGCCTGCCGGTTGGATGCCCCGGTCGTGTCCGCGCCGGACGCGTTCAGGCTCTGGGCCTGTACGTTCAGCGCCTGCAGCTCAGTCAGGATCTCGTTGACCCGCTCCACACCGGCCCCGAGGCGGCGATCGGCTTCATCGCGCAGCGAGCGGATCTCCGCAGACAGGCGCTGTGACTCATCAAAGAAGGATTGCAAGTCGGAGGCTGCCGAAAGCCGCGCCACCCGTTCAGCCGGATCGACCGCCGCCGATCCGAGCGATTCAAAAGCCTTGATCAGACGTCCATAAAGCGAACCGGCATCATTCGTGCCGCCGAACTGGCTCTGCAGCCGGTCGAGTATGCCCGCACTTGCCTTGGCCGCCGAGGCGTCGGCACCTGCCCGCAGGGAGGCAGCCTGCAGGTACACATCCGCCACCCGGGTGATACCGGTGACCTCTACCCCCATGCCCATGCCGGCGGCCGAACGGGCGGCCAGATTGACCTGTGTGCGGGCATAGCCAGGCGTGTTGACGTTGGCGATATTGTTCGAGACCGAGCGCATCCCCAGCTGGCTTGCCTGGATGCCGGACATCGCATTGCCGAGAATTCCGTTCAGCGCCATGGTGTGCCTCCCCTGGCAGGTGCGGTGCTCCCAAAGGCCTGCAGATAGGCAAAACCCTCCACAGGGCGGCAAGTCCTGCCGGTGGCAAGGGAGGTCTCAACCGGCCGCCCCATCCGCGCTCTGATTGTACAAGCCATTGAAATAACGAACCTTAGCCTTCTTCTGCGCCTGAAATCCGGACATAAGCGGACCCATTGCAGTATCTGTAAGGGGCAAAAGCCGGGCCAGAACCGGGACAAGGCACCATGCGCCCCGGACAGGCGCGCAACCCGGCAAGACTCGGCAGGGTGACAGGGGAGTTTTTGCCGCCCGGCAAGCACGCACCGGCGTTCGCTTCACCCCATCTAATTGCTTTTATTGATAAATTTGAAAAC
>JBJHCI010000123.1:0-6178 GCA_050485925.1 Maricaulaceae bacterium | reverse complement strand
GGTGACGGTCGTGCTGAGAGACCGCCGCATGGTGCGCCCCTCGATCAGCGACGCGGACCGGGTTTTGCGCCGCGCGCGGGGTAGCCCGCTTACCCAGCCACCGCCTTTCCGCTTTGCCGATCCTTCCGCGCCAGCTCAGGCCGTACAGCGTCAGCGAGACAGCGCGGGTGGCCTGCTCATTGTGGTAGCAGCGATTTCGCTGATGGCTGCCCTGGTCGGATACGCGTCGTCCACCCTGAGTAATGTTGAGATGTGCCGGAGAGATATTGCCCTGCAGATGTCTTCGGGTGCCGGAGGCGTCCACATCCTGATCCAGATCGTGCTGGAAAGCGCGATACTGGGCGTTCTCGGCGCGGTATTCGGCGCACTGGTATCCTGGGGCGCCGGACAGGTGTTGCAAGGCGTATTTGGCGTTCCGGTGGTGTATGACGTGCGTGTTGCCGCGCTTGCCGGCGTGGTCGGCCTGCTTGCCGGGCTGCTCGCCGGAGCGGTCCCGGCCTGGAAGGCATCACGCCTGCCTCCGGCCCTGGCTGTCCGGCAATAAAGGTCACACCGCTTGCGGGGGCTGGCGGGCATGCCTGACTTGGTTGCCAACAGGCAATGCATCTCCCGACGGGATTAGTTCCGCAAACGGGTTTTGAAGAAGGCAATTATCTCGTCACGCGCCTGGACCGTTGGCTCGCCGTTCCCGTCAATCAGATGCTGGGTGACGACACTGTGTGGAAACGGCACAACGCTTTTGAAGAACGGCGAAACATCCGAATTGGCCGCTGAATCGGGCAGAATGCGCGCTACGAAGCGCTCTCCCAGCGCATCTGCATAGGCGGCGAACCGCTCGGCCTTGCATATCTGGTCGCCTTCGAAACGGTAGGCCAGCACGGTCAGGTCTTCGCGGTCCAGCCGCTCGCGTACACTGGCCAGCTCATCTGGCGGACTTTCGAGTGCCGCCGGATCGTCGAGGGGCAGTGAAGGTTGTGCCAGGACCGGTGCCAGCACAGCGGGCTCAAGCATCATCGACAGCGCAAAGTTTCCCGTAAAGCACATGCCGATAGCCCCGGTTCCCGGACCACCGCATTCGGCGTGCGCAAGACGCGCCAGCGCTCGTAGCCACTGTGTGACGGGGCTCGGACCATTGCCCGCGAAAGCGCGAAACTCCGCGCTCATGCAGGCGCGCTGGAAAACGGCCACGCCGTCCTTCGTCTCGGGAACAGCCCCGTCGGACCCGAACAGTGATGGCATGTACACTGTGAAACCGGCCTCGCGCACCCATCGGGCAAAACGGGCTACATGTGGACTGATGCCTGGCATCTCGGTCATCACGATAATGGCGGGCCCGGTGCCGGAGACATAAACCGTCTTTTCAACGTCAAGACAGGTGATGGACCGCTTGGCGAAATCATCGAGCGGATCGTTCTCGTGCACGCTGCGAGTCGTCATGAAACAGATCCCCATGAACTATCTGGTATCGTATTTTGAACTTAGATGGAAATGGCCTATCTGGTATCAAATGTCAAACCCAGCTTCCAATGCCTCTATCCGCCAGCGTGCATTCATTGACCGGCGCGACTGCCCGATGGCCCTTGCGGTCGATATTCTGGGTGATCGCTGGACCTTGCTGATCCTGCGTGAGGCGTTTTACGGCGTTCAGCGCTATGACGACATGCTGGCTGATCTTGGTGCGCCCCGCGCAATGCTTACCGGCAGGCTGTCCCGGCTGGTCGAGCACGGGCTGATGTCGCGCATACCCTACAAGGAGCCCGGAAGCCGAGTCCGGCACGCCTATGCGCTGACAGGGAAGGGCCGCGATACTGCCCTAATGCTCATTGCCATGATGCAATGGGGCGAGACGCATATAGTCGGACGACCAGCCCCCGTGATGATTGCGGATAGCCTTTCAGGAGCGGAGCTCCGCGCGGGGCTTGCGAGCATGGAGGGCCGGGCCGTGGATATGTCGTCTGCCAGGCTGGTCCGGCGGCAGGGCTGATAGTAGATTAGCGGCTTGCCGCGCTCACCGCTTGCGGGCGGTGGCGGGCATGCCTAACTTGGCGGCCTACAGACAATGCCCTTCTGCGAGACAGGACGATTTTCCGATGATGGCTGACGGCTTCCGCGCTCACCCGATCCGCAATGATGATGAGGATGCTCCTGAAAAGGACGCCGCACCGGCGGGGGAGGACTTTGTCGGTAAGGCGCTGTTTGAGAGCCGCACCATCCTGATAACGGGTGGTATCACGGACAAGGTGGCCCGCTCGGTCTGCGCCCAGCTGTTTGCGCTGGCGGCCAAGAGCGATGATCCCATCCTGATGGTGATCTCCTCGCCCGGCGGGCACGTGGAGTCCGGCGACATGATCCACGACACGATGAAATTCATCAAACCGCGCGTGATCGCGCTGGGCTCGGGCTGGGTCGCCTCTGCCGGCGCGCTGATCTTCGTGGGCGCGGAGAAGGAAGACCGCTACTGCCTGCCCAATACACGCTTCCTCATCCACCAGCCCTCGGGCGGGGCGGGCGGCGCGGCCAGCGATATCGAGATCCAGGTGCGCGAGATGCGCATGATGCGTGACCGCCTGAACCGCATCTTCGCGGAAGCCACCGGCCAGACGCTGGAGCGCATCGAGACCGATACCGACCGCGATTTCTGGCTTACGGCCAAGGACGCCATCGAGTACGGGCTGTGCCACAAAATCGTGACGCGTCAGGACGAGATCAAGCGCTAGAGGCTTTCCGGCGCAAAAAGGCGGGCGTGGCGGAACTGGTAGACGCACCGGACTTAAAATCCGTTGGAGGGCAACCTCCGTGCCGGTTCGATTCCGGCCGCCCGCACCACTTGTTATTGGCCTCAAGCGCCAGCGGTGGCATCCGCCGCCGTGGCTATCGTCGCTTCGCTGCGGACGGGCTTTTCAGGCGACATTGCGGCCTACGGGAAACAGGCGTAATCGACAAACCATCATGACAATCACGATTATCGAAGGCGACGCTGTCCGGGCCCTCGGCAATGAGCTGGCGAGGCTGTGCACGGAGTCGTTCGACACATTCGATCCCGCCTATCTTACGGGCAGGCTCGCGCATGTCTGTGACCCGTGCGCGGTGCTGGCGCATGATGGCGATGGCGCGCTGACGGGTTTCAAGCTGGGCTATCGCCGTGGCTCCAGCTTGTTCTATAGCTGGCTGGGTGCGGTGCATCCGACCGCGCGCCGGCAGGGGCTTGCGACAGCCCTCATGGAGCGACAACACGCTTGGGCCTCCCATACAGGCTATCGTGATGTGGAGACCCGAACGCGTGCGCCGAATGCGTCCATGATCGTACTCAACCTGAAATCCGGTTTCATCATCACCGGCTTCGAGACGGACCGGCAGGGAATCGGCGTGGTGACCCAACGCAAACGGTTACCCTCCCGCTAACGGTGTTTTCGCCACTACCCTTGCCAACGGGGTCTGCAGGCATGACGCTATGCGCCATGTTCGGGGATATGGGTGCTCACTGTATTGACCGGGTTGGCCGTGATGGCCGGATGGCGCCTGTTTTTCAACGGGTTGGGCCGATATGAGCGGTGATATCACCCACGATATCTTCTTTCAGAATCACCCTGATCCCATGCTCATTTACGAGCTGGCGACGCGCCGCATTCTGGTCGTGAACAACACGTTCAAAGTCCGATACGGCTACACAGCTGACGATCTGAAGACGCTCCGGCTTGACGATCTTCATCCAGAGGATGAGCTGGACCGGCTGGAAAACAATGTCGCCGCGGTGACTGACGGACTGGACCGGGCCGGTGTCTGGCAGCACAGGCTTAAGTCGGGCGAGTTCATATTCGTTGAGATCACATCTCACACTCTGACTTATGAGGGCAAGGCGTGTGAGCTGGTGGTGGCCCGCGACGTGACGGCCAGCGTGGAGTTTGAGCGAGAGCGTGCGGCCCTGCTCAAGCGCGAGGAAAGGCTGCGCAACCAGGCCGAGGCGGCAGCCTTTCATTTCCAGTCCCTGTTTGAATCGGCTCCGACGAAATTCCTCGTGCTGGAGCCGGAAGAATACAGGGTCGTGGCCATCAGCGACCAGTATCTCGAAGCGGTGATGCGTAAACGCTCCGAGATAACGGGCAGGCCCCTGTTCGATCTGTTTCCCGGCGGACCCGATGACAAGCCTGATGAGGGCCATCGGGCGATCAAGGCTTTGCTCAACAAGGTGAAGGCGACTGGTCTGCCGCAGGCCGTACCGATTACGCGCTATCCAGTTGAACGCCCGGCTGAGCTTGGCGGGGGTATGGAGGAGCGTTGGTGGATCGGCGTGTTCTCGGCCGTGAAGGCACCCGATGGCACCATCAGCTATATCATTTGCCGCTCCGAAGATGTGACGGAAATGGTTCTGGACAGCGGTGGCGACCCGGAGGAGCTTGAAGCCTATATAAAGGACCGTCCCCTGGAGCTTGAGCTGGTGATGCATTCGCGCGAGCTGCGCGAGGCAACGCTTAGGCTGAACGAGCGTGAAGCCAGCATCCGCACGGCTGAACGCTTGCTGGCGCTGGGACGGTGGCGGTTCAACGTGCAGACCCGCGAACTGGAATGGTCCGACAACATGTTCCGGATATACGGACTCGATCCCCAGACCGACAAACCCAGCTATGACCGCTATATCAGCCTTGTGCATCCTCATGACCGGGAGGCGGTGGCGCAGGGGTTCGGAAGGTTTGTTGAGGCCGGCAAGAGCACGACCGATTTCTGGCATCGTGTTGTACGGCCTGATGGGCGCGCGATCACTGTGCGTGGGGTTGGCGAGCGCACATCAATCGAGGGCGGCGAGCTGATTACCGGTGTCGTCCAGGACATTACCGGTCAGCTCGAAACCGATGCCCGGCTGAACGAGGCCGACCATCTGTTGCGCCTGGCAGGCAAGTCGGCGCGGTTTGGTGCCTGGCGGGTCGATCTGGAGCGGCAGGTGGCGGAATGGTCGGAGGAAGTAGCTGCCATCCACGATATGCCCGGTGCACGCGAAGTGACAGTGGACGAGGCGCTGTCCTTTTATGCGCCTGAATCCATCGGCCGCCTGCGTCAGGTCTATGAGCGCTGCATTGAAACCGGCGAGGCCTTCGACGAGTTGCTGATCATCATCACGGCCACTGGCCGGCGGGCCTGGTGCCGGTCCATCGGCGAGGCGGAGCGCGACGCATCGGGCAAGGTGATCGCGGTGCGCGGCGCCTTCCAGGACGTGTCGGAGCTGGTGGCGGCCCGCCTGGAGAGCGCGGAACTCGCCGAGCGTCTGCGCAACACGCTCAATACGATGAGCGATGCCTTCTACACGCTGGACAAGGATTTACGCTTTTCCTTCGTCAATGACGAGGCTGAGCGCGTCCTGCGCCGGTCGAAGGACGAGATGCTGGGGCGTTATGTCTGGGATGCATTTCCCGACTTGGCCGAGTCCGAGCTTGCCAAGGTCTATGCCGAAGCCATGCGCACGGGGCAGGCGGCGAAGATCACGTTCTGGTTTGGTCGCTATGAGGCTTGGTTCCGCGTCTATGCCCACCCCAGCCCCGATGGGCTTGCGGTCTATTTTCAGGATGTCACGAACGAGAAGGAGGCGCGCCAGCAGCTTGATCTTCTGGAGAAGGCAGTGGCGCGTGCCAATGATGTTGTGATCATCGCCGACAGTGAGGTCACCGAGGACGGGCCCCGTATCGTCTATGTCAATGACGCGTTCGAGCGGGTGTTCGGGTATACCCGCGAGGAGGTGATTGGCCGCTCGACCGGCATATTGCGAGGCCCTGATACCGACCCGCAGACGCTCCAGGAAGTCGTTGCAGCGTTCAGGGCCATGATGCCGGTACGAACAGAGATTGTGCACTACACCAAGTCCGGCGAAGGCCGCTGGATGGATGTCGACGCCGTTCCGATCACCGATGCGGAAGGGCGTCACACGCATTGGCTCGGCGTGCAGCGTGATGTCACCGAACGCAAGCGCTCCGAGGAAGCGCTCCGCCTTGCGCGCGATGAGGCCGAGGAGGCCAACCGGTTGAAATCGGAATTTCTTGCCAATATGAGCCACGAGATCCGTACTCCGCTCAATGGCGTGCTGGGCATGTCGCAATTGCTCGCCAGAACCGAGCTGGACACGCGCCAGCAGAAGATGATCAACACCGTCCAGACGACCCTGCGGGCGCTCCTGTCGATAATCAATGACATA
>JBJHCI010000122.1:0-6180 GCA_050485925.1 Maricaulaceae bacterium | reverse complement strand
CGTCCTGCGCGGCCTCGCGATTGCGGAAGCGGCGGGCAAGGGCGGTGCGTTCAATTGCGTAGAGCTGGCCGATGCGCGTCAGGCCGAAACGGCGCAAGACCTGCACCGTGCCCGCCTCCAGCCGCAGGGCAGAGATGGGCAGGGGGATGAGGGCTTCGCGGGCCTTACCCGGCTCTGCGCGCATTACCGGCTCTGCGCCATAGCGGGAAAGCGCCCACGCCGCACCGGCGCTGTCGGCCAGCCCGAGACGGGGGGTGAGGCCAAGCGCTTCAAGCGCGCGTTTCATGGCAGCCAGAAAGGCCTCTTCGCCGCCGAACAGGTGCGCGCAGCCCGTCACGTCGAGGCGCAGGCCGTCGATCCCGTCCATGGCGGTGAGGGGGCTGAAACGCGTCATCCACAAGGTGAGGCGTTTCAGGGCCAGCGCATCGGTCTCCCGGTCGATCTCCTCGGCCACCAGCTCCGGCACGCGGGCGCGCGCATCGGTAAAGCGAAGGCCCGGCTCCAGCCCCAGCGCACGCGCAGCCTCGTTCACCGCCGCCAGCGTGCGGCCATGCACGCAAGTTTCGGTCAGCGCGAAGGGCGCGCCGTCCTCAACCGGCCAGGGCGTGGTACGGGCGCGTTTCAGGCGCTCCATCGGCCAGTGCGGGAACCAGACGCACACGAAGCGGCGCATCATCCATCTCCATCAGGAATGTCTCTCCGGCCCGTTGCGGAAAATCGCGTGAGCGCTCCAGCGTGACCTGCCAGCGCGGACATCCCGGTGCGCGCGGATCAAACGCATTGGGCGTTGAAGGCGCTGCCGCCACCCGCCAGCGATTATGCGCGGCGGTCGCCCCTTCAGTGCGCCATGAGCGCACGAGGATGACGGGCGTGGCGCTCGCCTCATGGGCGAGCGTCAGGCGCCGGGTGAAGGTGAAATCGGCCGCTTCCACCTCTGCGATGACGGCCCCGATGGCGCGCGAGCGTGCGGCCTCGTCAATCGCGCGCAAGGCCGCTGTATGATCGCGCGTTTCCACCAGCATGACCCGTCCGGGGTCGGCTCCCAACGCCGCGAGTCCTCGTGCGCTGATCCGTCCGAGGTCAAGGCGCTGCTTGCGTGTGCGTACCCATAGCCAGCCGCCATGAGGCCTTGTCTGTGCAAACCCCACCGCCAGCCCCAGCGCGGCGGCCATGCCGGCAAAGGCGGCGGGTGCAATTTCGTGTACGCCCTGCAAGGGCGCGCCAAACCTCTCTTCCAGATGCGTTGCCTCGCCCTCCCTCCGGGGAGAGAGACGCTTTAGGGACAGGTCTTTGAGGAATGCTCTGGCCATATGTTCTTATTTTGTTCTTATGACCAAGAGTCAAGGGAATGATTCGCGGAACCAAGCCCTCGTCCTTCGAGCGCCACGTGGCCGAGGGATGAGGGCTTGGTCGTGCTTTTCCCTCATCCTGAGGAGCGAATGAAATGAGCGTCTCGAAGGACGAGGAAAAGCAGCCTGCTGGGTTTGCATGCCCACACCTGCGTTTCACCGGCGAAAGCCGGTGCCCAGCATCTTTCTGGGTCCCGACTTGCGTCGGGAAAACGAGGGGTAGGAAGCTAAAAACCCTACCCCCGCGCGGCCTTCACCACGCGCGCCACGTCTTCAGGCCTTGTCTGCCAGCTTGTCACGAAGCGGTAGCCGCCATGGGGCCAGGGGTAGAAGCCGGCATTGACCGCGTTCAGCGTATCGGCGGTCTCTTGGGGCAGGTCGATGAAAACCTCATTGCCCTCCACCGGATGGAGCAGTTTCGCACCGGAAATGCTGCCAAGGCCCTGTGCCAGCTCTGCCGCCATCGCGTTGGCGTGACCGGCCAGCTCCAGCCAGCGCCCATCCTCCAGCCAAGCCTCGAACTGGGCGGCGACAAAGCGCATTTTTGGCACCATGTGTCCGGCGCGCTTCTGGCGCGCCTGCAGGGCAGAAAACCGGTCCATGGCAGTGGGGAACAAGATTACAGCTTCGGCCGCCAGCGCCCCGCCCTTGGTCGCGCCAAGGCTGAGCACATCTACGCCTGCGCGCCATGTGATGTCTGCCGGATCGCATTTGAGGAAGCTGAGCGCATTGGCAAAGCGTGCCCCGTCCATGTGGACGTGCATCCCGCGCGCCTTGGCAAGGTCTGCCAGTGCTTTCACGGCATCCACATCATAGGCGGTGCCGGACTCGGTGAGGTTGGAGAGGCTCAAGGTCGAGGGCGGGGTGGTGTGGACGAAGTCTGACGGCCATTCGGCCAGCGCCGCTTCCAGCGCTGCAGGCGTCAGGCGCGCGTGATCACCGTGCAGCGGCACCAGCTTGGCGCCGCCGGTGAAGAATTCCGGCGCGCCGCGCTCATCGCGGTGAATATGCGCCTCGTCATGACAGAGGATCGCACTGTCGCCCGGTGCCAGCACAGACAGCGCGAGCGAGTTGGAAGCCGTGCCGGAGACGGTGAATACGAGCTCCAGATCGGTGGAGAATATCTCGCGCAGCTGCGCCTTCACCCGCGCCGAGACGGTGTCATTGCCATAGCTGGCGGCGGCCCCGTCATTGGCGCGGACAAGCGCCTCCAGAAGGGCGGGATGGGCGGGGGCGGTGGTGTCGGACTGAAAGCTCATGGGCGCGCACCTGACACGAGAAAAGGCGCATGATCAACGCCTTGTGTACGCCCTCGCGCTGGACAGGGCCAATGGCGCGGCTAGCATCGCTGCCAATCAATCAGGGGAGAGGCCATCATGCGCCGTATCAGTGTCGTCTCCGCCGCACTCGCGGCCAGTATGCTTGCCAGCGCTCAGGCGCAACCCGGCCCCGGCGAAGGGCCTGATCCTGATCTGGAGGCCATCGAGCCGAGCGCGGAGCGGGTGAATGTGGGGCTGGCCGGTGAATACCCGGCCGATATCGCCCGCTATCTGCTGGCCAATGGCGTGCAGGGCGCGACCATGTCCCCACGCGGCGATTATGTGGCGGTGGCCTCGCTTATCACGGGCACGCGCCAGCTCTGGCTGGTGCCATCTGCCGGTGGCCAGCCGCGCCAGATGACCTTCGGTAATGGCATCACCTTCTGGCGCTGGGCGCCGGACGGGCAGAGCCTCATCTACGGAGCGGACAATGACGGCAATGAGCAGGAAGCCTATTATCGCATCAGTCTGGATGGCCGCCGCGAGGAACTGATCATGGCAGCTGAGGCCGGCGCCTTCCGCGTGATGGGCGATGTGCTGCCCGATAACAGGCGGATCGTGTTCGCTTCCACCGAACGCAACGGGCTCGATTTCGACATTTATGTGCGTGATCTGGAGACCGGTGAGCAGACCATGGTGTTTGAAGGCGAATATGCCTTCTGGCCGCAATCGGTCTCGCCTGACGGCCGCTACCTCCTGATGAGCCAGCGTGTCGGGGAAGATTCCAACAATCTCTTCCTTGTCGATCTGACAGGTGAAGAAGAGGTACGCACGCTCTCTGAACCTGAGCGCCGTGCCAATACGGCTGATGGCGGGTTTGCGTGGACGCGTGATGGCGCTTCTGTCTACCACGCCTCCAACGAGGACCGTGAATTTGCCGCCCTTGTCCGCCGTGACATTGCCAGCAATGCGGTGGAACTCATCTCTGCGCCCGATTTCGACGTGCAGAACGTGACGCTCTGCGGGCAGGGCGGACGCTATCTGATCTGGACCACCAATGAGGACGGCTTTTTCCGTCTGCACGGGCGGGATTTGCGTGCGCGGCGCGATCTGCGCATTCCTGAACTGCCTGAAGGCGTCTACAGCGTGTTCTGCCCGGGCGAGAGCGCCTTTGCCTCGGTGACGGTCAATGGGTGGGCGACACCCGGCGAACTGCTGGTCTGGGATATCGCCCGCGGCACGGCGAACACCGTGTGGGCTGTCAATCTGGCGGGGCTCGACCCGGACCGCTTCGTGCGTCCGGAAAGCATCCGCATCACCGCGCGCGACGGGGTGGAACTGCAGGGCCTTCTCTACCTGCCGCGCGAGGATGCGCGTCAGGGCGATGGCCCGCCGCCAGTCGTGTTTGATGTACATGGCGGGCCGACCGCCCAATCCATGGCGAATTTTACCGGGCCGATGCAATATCTGCTCAATCGCGGCATCGCGGTCTTCCGCCCGAATGTTCGCGGCTCGACCGGGTTCGGGCACACCTATGTGACGCTGGATGACCGGGAGAACCGGCTCGATTCTATCCGCGATCTAGTCGATATGCTCGCCTTTTTCCGTGAGGACGGACGGGTGGACGCCTCGCGCGCGGCCGTGCGCGGGGGCAGCTATGGCGGCTATGCGGTCAATGCGGTACTGGCCAACTTTCCTGGCGAGTTCATTGCCGGCGTGTCGCTTTACGGCGTAGCGGACTGGGTGACGGCGCTGGAAGTGGCGTCTCCTGCTCTGAAAGCCTCTGACATCATCGAGTATGGCGATATCAACGAGCCGGAATGGCGCGAATTCTACGAGGTCAATTCACCCATCCGCCAGGCCGACCAGATTACCGTACCGGTCCTGTTCTCGCACGGTGTGATGGACCCGCGCATCGACATTTTCGAGACTGAGGTACTGGTACGCACACTGCGCGCCAATGGCGTGGAGGCCCAATACATCCGCTTCCCCGATGAGGGGCATGGCTGGCGGCGTCTGTCCAACCAGCTCTTCTACTATCGCCGTGAAGCAGAATTCCTTGAAGCCCAGCTGGGACTGGCAGAAGAGTAAGAACGGGGAAAAGGCAGGTGGTGGCGTCAGGCCGCCGCCTGTTTCCTTGCGTACATGGCCGCATCGGCCTCGGCCATGGCGCTTTCCGCGCTGATACCGCTGGTCAGGCCGTGAACGCCCCAGGCGGCCTTGAGCGAAAGCTCAAGGCCTTCATGGCGTATCACCGTGGCGGCGATGGCGGCGGCCAGCTCCTCTGCCTTGCGTTCAGCCTGTTCCGGGGCGGTCAGCACCAGCACCACGCCGAACTCGTCTCCGCCGAGCCGGCCAACGGCATCGGTATCGCGCACATGACTCACCAACACGTCTGCCACGGCCTGCAGGGCGGCATCGCCGGCGGCGTGGCCGTGCGTGTCATTGATCGCCTTGAAGCCGTTGAGATCGAGATAGACGAGGGCTGAGGGCGCATCGTGGCGCTCGGCCAGCGACAGCGCCTTGGACACTTCGCGCAGGAAGGCGCGCCGGTTCAGCACGGGCAGCAGCACGTCGCGGTCAGCCAGATCTTCCAGATCGCGCACCTTGGCGCGCAGGGCCTCGGTCTCGCGGCGCAGCTGGTCCACCTCGCCCATCAAGGTGAGGAGCGCGCGCTGTACATTCGGGGTCAGCTCGGCTTCCGGCACACCCATGATGGAGGCGGTGTCGCCGGCGCGGGCTACCGTGCCAGACGCTCCTGTCTGCCGAGTGCGTTCAGTGCGCGATGGGCCGGATACGCCGCTGGCTGCGCCCAGAGGGCTGCCCGGTTGAATGCGCATCTCCCCGCTCCTTGCCTTGCCGATTCAACCATGAAGTCTCACCAAACGTGGTTAACAAACGCTCAAGCGGGGTGGGGCCAGCGATCTGTCTTGACGCGCAAACGCTTATGGCTAGGCTCGCGCGCTTCCTTTGATCCGGGAGGCCTATTCTGCCATGGCTGGCGACACCTCATTTCCCGATCCTTCACCGCCTGTTGCGGTGATCATGGGCTCGCGTTCCGACTGGCCAACTCTGCAGCACGCCACCGAGGTGCTGGACGCACTGGGTATCGCCTATGATACGCGCGTCATTTCGGCCCACCGCACGCCTGACCGCATGGTGGCGTTCGCCAAGAGCGCCAGGGCGCGCGGCGTGAAAGTGATCATCGCCGGGGCAGGGGGCGCGGCCCATCTGCCGGGCATGGTGGCCTCGCTGACCGAACTGCCTGTGCTGGGGGTGCCGGTAAAATCCAAAGCGCTCAAAGGGCTCGATAGCCTGCTCTCCATCGTTCAGATGCCCGGCGGCATTCCGGTCGGCACGCTGGCGATTGGCGAGGCAGGGGCGAAGAATGCCGGCCTTCTGGCCGCATCCATCCTCGCGCTTTCCGACACCGCGCTTGCGGATCGTCTGGAGGCGCATCGCGCCGGCCAGAGCGACGCCATCCCCCACAGCGTAGAGGATTAGGCAGGCGGCCATGCTGAAGCCCGGCTCGCGCATCGGTATTCTGGGCGGCGGCCAGCTGGGGCGTATGC
>JBJHCI010000121.1:0-6242 GCA_050485925.1 Maricaulaceae bacterium | reverse complement strand
GCGCATGGCCGGGTTCTTGTCCTTGATGCCGGGGAAGTGGCAGCGCCGCCCGAACACGGTCTCGATATAGCCCTGCTCGCGCGCGGTCTCCTTCATCGCGTCCATATAGGCGGCGATGCCGGGGAATTTCTCGAAATAGGCCTCGATATAGGCTTTCGCCTCGTCGCGCTTGATGCCGAGATTATTGGCGAGGCCGAAGGCGGAGATGCCGTAAATGATGCCGAAATTGATGGCTTTCGCCTTGCGGCGGGTCGCGCCGTCCATCTGGTCCAGCGGTACGCCGAACATTTCAGACGCCGTCATGGCGTGAATGTCATGACCGGCCTTGAACGCGCTTTTGAGGGCATCGACACCGGCAATGTGGGCCAGCAGGCGCAATTCGATCTGGGAATAGTCCGCCGCCACCAGCACATGGCCTTTCTCGGCGACGAACGCCTCGCGGATCAGCCGGCCCTCCTCGGTCCGGATAGGGATATTCTGCAGGTTTGGATCAGAGCTGGAAAGCCGCCCGGTCGTCGTCGCTGCCAGCGAGAAGCTGGTATGCACCCGCCCCGTATGCGGGTTGATCGCTGTTTTAAGCGCGTCCGAATAGGTCGATTTCAGCTTGGCAAACTGCCGCCAGGTCAGCAGCGCACGTGGCAGGGCGTGGCCTTCATTGGCAAGCTCTTCCAGAACGCTCGCATCGGTCGACCACGCCCCGGTCTTGGTCTTCTTCCCGCCGGGCAGGCCCATTTCGCCAAAAATGATATCGCCGATCTGTTTGGGACTGCCGAGATTGAAGCGCGTACCAGCCGCCTCGAAGGCTTCCTCCTCGGCCTGCGCCATGCGCTGGGCAAATTCTGATGACAGCCGCGAGAGCTGGGCGACATCGACCTTGATGCCATTGAGCTCCATGCGTGCCAGCACGACAGGCATGGGCCGCTCAAGCGTCTCGTAGACGGTCGCCAGCCCCTTGCCGGCAAGGCCGGGCTTTAGAAGCTCGTAGAGCCTGAGCGTGATATCGGCGTCCTCGGCGGCATATTCGGTCGCGCGTTTAAGGTCAATTTCGCCAAAATGCTTCTGGTTTTTGCCCGTACCCGCGACCTCCTTGAAGGCGACCGGCTTGTGACCCAGATGCAGCTCGGAAAGCTCGTCCATGCCGTGCCCGTGCAGGCCCGCCTCCTGCACATAGGAGATCAGCATGGTGTCATCGATTGGGGCCATTTCGATGCCCTGACGGGCCAGCACGGCGAGGTCATATTTGATGTTCTGGCCGACTTTCAGGACTGCAGGGTCTTCCAACAGCGGCTTTAGGAGCCCTATCGCCTCGGCCATGTCGATCTGCTGAGGCCGCCCGCCGCCATCGGCAAGATCACCGCCGAGATGGGCGAGCGGGATATAACAGGCCTCACCCGGTTTCACCGCGATGGAAATGCCGACAAGCCCCGCCGCCGTCGCCGACAGCGCATCGGTCTCGGTATCAACCGCAATGACGCGCATTTTCTTCGCTTTTGCGATCCAGTCCCTCAGGGCATCCACCGTCTGCACGCATTGGTAGCCGGACCGGTCCACCGGCGCGGTGGCATCGCCGGTCTCATCGGCCGGGCCTGCGCCAAGGCCCTCCTCGACGCGCCGCGTGATGGTGCGAAACTCCATGGAACGCAGGAAGGTGAGGAGCTTGTCCGGATCGGGCTCTGCCGTGCCGAAATCTTCAAGGCTGTCCGGCGTCTCGACATCGCTTTTGAGCGTCACCAGCACTTTGGAGATACGCGCATTCTCCGTATTCTCGATCAGCTTGGTGCGGCGGGCTGGCTGCTTGATTTCTTCGGCGCGCGCCAAGAGGGTTTCAAGATCACCATAAGTGTTGATGAGTTCTGCGGCCGTCTTGATGCCGATACCGGGTACGCCCGGCACATTATCGACGCTATCGCCTGCGAGCGCCTGCACGTCGATCACCCGGTCCGGGCCGACGCCGAACTTCTCGCGCACCTCGGCCTCGGCAATGCGGCGCGATTTCATCGGGTCCAGCAGCGTCACCTGGTCATTGACCAGCTGCATCAGATCCTTGTCCGACGAGGCGATAGTGACGCGCGCGCCTTTTCCGGCCGCCTGGCGGGCATAGGTCGCGATCAGATCATCGGCCTCAAACCCGTCCATCTCGATTGAGGGCAGGTCAAAGGCGCGCGTCGCCTCGCGGATGATGGCGAACTGGGGCCGCAGATCCTCCGGCGGCTCGGGCCTATGGGCCTTGTATTCGGGGTAGATATCGTTGCGGAAGGTCTTGGCCGAATGATCGAAAATCACCGCGAGATGCGTCGGCTGATCCTCGCCTTTCAGGTCCTGCAAGAGCTTCCACAGCATGTTGCAGAAGCCCTGCACCGCACCGACCGGCGTGCCGTCAGAGCGCGTCAGCGGCGGCAATGCGTGATAGGCGCGGAAGATATAGCCCGACCCGTCCACCAGATAGACATGGGAATCCTTCGTGACGGGGCGTGTCGTGGCCATGGGCAGCGTCCTTGGGAAGCGGGCGAGGAAATATCGAGCCGCAAACTAGGCCCGCTTCGGGTCAGGGGCAATCAGGCGGGGTCACCTCACTCCGCGATTCCCCAGCCCTCAAGGCAGGGTGCGCTCTCCTCATCGGGAATGGCGGCGCGGACGAAAGCGAGCTGCATGTCATCCAGCTCCCAGCACGGTTCGCCCGTGAGCGGTGGTTCGTCCGGGTTGTGGAAGAAGCGGATTGACCACCGGTGCAGCGCCACCTGACTGGCAACCTCGATACGCGGCATGCGGGCGGCGGCTTCAAGCGCGGGAGGATATACCTCCCCCGACCAGTGGGAGCGCATATATCCATCGCGCAGGCGGCCAAAATCAATCAGGTCCGGCTCCACCAATCCTTCAGCACGCCGCCTCTCGGCGTTGGCGATCCAGCAATCGATTGCCGCCACATTGCCCCGCATGCCGTCTTCAAACGCACCACCGTCAACGCCGAACCAGGGTTCGCACGCCAATAGTGGGTCGAGGGCCGGTGCGGTGCCGTCACTGCCGGCGGGCGCGTGATCGCCGCACGCCGATACAGCCAGACCGAGAAACGACGCCAGCATCCATTTTCTCACGCCTTTATCCTCCCCCGAAGACTGCCTGATGGCGCATGGCAGCTTGCAAGGCCCGAGACTAATCCGCACCGCATCAATGCTGGTCCATAATGGCGTGCCGGACAAGGAAACGGGCAGGGCAGAAAAATGAAGAAGCCGAACGCAGCCAGCAAGACAGAGCCATCGCGGGCATGCCTGAACATTCAGCAGAACATCCGCCATCATAGCGGCGCGCGCTCAAGAGAACTGTCTAGCATGCGAGCGAAGGAGAAGGAGCGTGATCGGCTCGATGGCGAGTTACGTAGATTGCGAAGTGAAATGAACGCCGTGCTCGCCCAGTCATCGCCGACCGGCTTTGTCCGCCCTCTAGCCGGACGTCTGAAACCGCTGGCTGTGGTTGACGCCGCAGTAGCCGTCGCTGACACAGTTGCACGGACCCGCGAGATCAACGAGCTGGACAGGAGAATCCAGTCTGCCGAGAGATCGCTTGACGCCATTCGGCGTGAAATAGCGAACCATTGGCAGGAGATCACACGGCTTGATCGGCTTCTCGACAATCAGTATCGGCAGTTCGATGCCCATGGGTGTGAAGGCAACCTCTTGAACTGGATCCGTTTCTAGTGCCGCGTCTCACTCATCAACCCCCCAGCCCTCAAGGCAGAGCGCACTCTCCTCATCCGGGATCGCCGCCCGGACCAGTTCGAGCTGTACCGCCGTCAACTCGTGGCACAGAAGCTCAAGCGGGGGCGGGCCGATATGATCGAGGTCCTCGCGAACAAGATAGGTGTGCCAGGCCACGGCGGAACGGGGCATGATGCGGGCTGCGGCGAGGGCGCGTTCATCGCGCTCCCCGGTGACCTGCCAGCGCCAATAGCTGGAACGCAGCCGGTAGTATTCTACGTAAGACGGTGTGGAAATGCTGACGAAATGCCATTCTTCCCAGGCGATGTCGCAGTCTATGGCCCCGAGCTCGCCCTGCCGGACGGCGTCCTTGAGCAGGTCAACCTGAAACCAGTCTGCGCAGGCTGCGTGCCATATCTCCCGCGCGGCCTGAATCTCGGGAGTCTCTTCAGGGTATGGCGGATTGCCATTGCCGCTGGACGCAGGGCGTTCACCGCAAGCGGATACCGCCAAACCCAAAATCAGCGCCGGAATCCAATTTCTCACGCCTTATCCTTCCCCGGAGGCCACCAGATGGCGCATGGCGGCTTGTGCGACCCGCAACTAATCCGCACCGCATCAATGCTGGCGCATAACGGCGTGTCGGACAAGGAAACGGGCAAGGCAGAAAAATGAAAAAGCCGCATACAGCGAACTGGACAGGAGGATAAGTGCGGTCGAGAGGTCTTTCGATGCCGCAAGGCGTGAAATTACACGACTAGACCGGCTTCTCGACAACCACTACCGCCAGTTCGACGCCAATGGCTGCGAAGGCCGCCCCATGGATTGGGTGCAGTTCTAGACCCGCCTGTTGCTACTGTTGCATCTGTTCTCGCGAGTCAGACATATCCTCCTCGCGAAAGCCATCGAGTATGCGGAACACCGCCCCGCCACTCAGGTCGGCGGCGACATGGATGATGATGGCCGGCCAGAGCGAGCCGCCTAGCACGAACACGGCGGTGAGCAGCACCGCCATGGGCGCGACGCGCACAAGCCCGGCGACGCCCTGATAGAAATGGGCGGCAGTGAAGATCGCGACCGACGCCAGAGCCGCTGCCCAGAGCGGCATCAGCAAGGCCAGCGTGCCGATCAGGAAGCCGCGAAAGATGATCTCCTCGGTCGTCCCGGCTGTCACGGCCAGCCAGGGAAACAGGCGGTGTTCGGCCTGCGTGCGTGGCCGGATCAGGTCCACGCCCTCTGCTGACCGGATCAGCTCGCGGGTCTTTATCCGGTCCTTGCGTGACAGGGCCAGCACGACGGGTACCCAGACAAGGAAATAGAGGGCTGCGGCGCCCGCCATCCCCCAGGCGAGCCAGCCGCGCCAACCTTCCTCGGGCAGGCGAAACCCAAGCCCGGCCAGATCGCGTCCCGAAAGCAGCCAGAACACGGTGCAGACGGCAGCCAGAGCCCAGAGGCTCGCCATGGTCTCCCGGTAGAGCGCTGACCTCGCCCCCGCCTTTCCATCGCCGGAGAGGGCCTGTTTCCAGTGGCGTTCCCGTACGGCCTGCGCGATGTGAAACAGCGCGAGCGCGGCGGCAGGTGCCATCAGGAAAAGGTCGGGATGCAACAGATCGGTCATCGTATTGGCCCTTGCAAAGGATGCGCGCCGCGCTCTATTATGTAAACGAGAATTCGCATTCACATAAAGGGACCAGAATGACGAGTCAAGGTGTGCTCCCGGCCACGCAGCCCAGATCACGCGCCACGCGCGACCGGATTGTCGCGGCGCTGGAGACATTGCTGCGCAAGCGCCGCCTTGAGGCGGTCACCATCGCCGATATTGCGCAAGAAGCCGGGGTGTCAGTGGGCGCTGTCTACCGACGTTTCGAGAACAGGGACGCCTTCATACCGGTGGCGTTTGATCTCTACCGCACGCGTCTGGAGGCGTATTTCCTCCAGCCGGAAAACCGCTACACGCTTGATCCGGCGAAAGGCCTGCGTACCACGCTGCGCGAGCTGGCGGTGCTGGGCTGGCGCTTTCTGGCCGCCGAGACCCATCTGGTGCGCACCGCGCATATTCAGGCCCGGCTGCGGCCAGAGCTGGTCGGCGATGACTGGCAGGCCTTGCTGGACCGCGCGCTGGGCAATGCCCGGATCCTGATATCGCTCTTTTCCGAAGAGATCAGGGTTGAAGACCACGACGCAGCTGCACGCATGGTGACCTATCTGATGAACACTGCCCTGATCGAGAAGGCGCTCTATCCTGATGACGGGGTGGCGCGCCTCATGCAGTCATCGGATGAGGAATTCTGCCACACCATGGCCGATGCCGTATTCGGCTATCTGACGGTCAGATAGAGGCCTTCGCCCCACCCCCCTCTTTTGTCATGTGAAACATGGCGGAAGGGCGACCCATGGGCTAGAAAAAACCCATGAGCGAGAACACGAATCAGGAATATGGCGCGGACAGCATCAAGGTCCTCAAAGGCCTTGATGCCGTCCGCAAGCGTCCGGGCATGTATATCGGGGATACCGATGACGGTTCGGGCTTGCACCACATGGTCTATGAGG
>JBJHCI010000120.1:0-6261 GCA_050485925.1 Maricaulaceae bacterium | reverse complement strand
CATTGGCCGTCACGCCTTTGGCGACCAGTACCGCGCCACCGACATGGTGGTGAAGGGGCCGGGCAAGCTGACCATGACTTTCACGCCCGCCGACGGCAGCGAGCCTATCACGCACGAGATTTTCGACTTCCCCGGCGGCGGCGTCGCCATGGGCATGTATAATCTGGACGAGTCGATCCGCGATTTTGCGAGAGCCTGCCTGCGCTATGGTCTGGACCGTGGCTGGCCGGTCTATCTCTCCACGAAGAACACGATCATGAAAGCCTATGACGGGCGCTTCAAGGATATTTTCGAGGAGATCTACCAGTCTGAATTCAAAGCCGATTTCGACGCTAAAAAGATCACATACGAGCATCGCCTGATCGATGACATGGTGGCCGCGGCGATGAAATGGTCCGGCGGCTATGTCTGGGCGTGCAAAAATTATGATGGCGATGTGCAGTCCGACACCGTGGCGCAAGGCTTTGGTTCGCTTGGCCTTATGACCTCGGTGCTGATGACGCCGGACGGCAAGACGGTGGAGGCGGAAGCCGCCCACGGCACCGTCACCCGCCATTACCGCCAGCATCAACGCGGCGAGCAGACCTCCACCAATTCCATCGCCTCCATCTTCGCCTGGACGCGTGGCCTCTACCACCGTGGCAAGATGGACGGCAATCAGCAGGTAGTTGATTTCGCTCAGAAACTCGAAAACACGGTCACCAAAACCGTCGAGAGCGGCTATATGACGAAAGACCTCGCGCTTCTGGTCGGCGACGAGCAGGGCTGGCTCTCGACCGAAGGATTCCTGGACAAGCTGGGCGAACGCTTCGCCGACGCGATGAAGAACTAGGCCTTATCGGCTGATTTCATGTGAGAAACCCCGCCAGCGATGGCGGGGTTTTTTGTTGGGTTTTTCAACAATCCATCCGCTGAACTCCCGGAAGCCCGCAAAGGGCTATCCGGGACCTCGTCCCGGAGAACCGGCACAAGACCCCGGCCCCGCGCTCCGCTCAGGCCGGGGTTTCATAATGCTTTGAGTGAATTACCCCCGAACGCGTCCCGGCACGGGGCAAAGCGCGCTTCCAGCGCCGCGATGTCATCAGCAAGGATAAGGGGCTGGTTTTCGTCAAACAGCTCAGCTTGCGTATCGTGGACATGATCACGGGTCGTAGCGCCGGATTGAATAGCGTTTTCAATCCATTCGCCGGTGCGGGTCATCAAATCCTCGGCAAAGAAATCCGGATCATCATACTGCATCATGACCCCTGCCTGGGCATTGCAATAGATGTTGAGATTCACCTCGTCCATCGGCGCGTCCTGCGCCGAAACAAGGCTGGCAAGGATCAGGGCAAGCATGGCTATCCTCCTGTGACACCAGGCTCACAACAGACTGCGCCGCGCCCGGCGCAATGCCAACTGACAAAGCATGACAGGCCGGCCCGCAATCACTGCCGCTCAATGGTTCCATTTGGCCGCAGTCATAGGGGCGGGCGAATTTTCGCTGCCTTCGGACTCGCTGCATCCTGTCATTGCCTAACTTTCATTAGTCACCGCCACCGCGGCAGCTAGGGTAATGGCTCGAATTCGACAATTCCGGGATCATTGCCGTGCTCCTCGCCATCTCCACCGCCATCCTTGCTGCTACCCTTCAAGCCGCCACGCCCGCTGCCGGCATGGCCCAGCGCGACTGGGTCGATGAGGCACGTCCGCACCTGCTGGAGGCCGGCGCCCGCCGCCCCGTCCAGGCCGTGATCTGGTATCCGGCCGTCGACACGCCGGAGACGATAGAGATTGCAGCCGGGCCGGAGCAGGCGCCGGTCTTCCGTTTCGGCCACGCGGCGCCGGGCGCGGAACCCGCAGCCGGACGCCATCCACTCATCGTGCTGTCGCACGGCAATGGTGGCACCGCCATGCAGATGATGTGGCTGGGTCAGAAGCTCGCCGAAGCCGGCTATATCGTCGTTGCGGCCAATCATCACGGCAATACCGGCATGGAGCCGCACCTCGACCTGCGCGCGTTTGCGGCCCCTTGGGAGCGGGCGATCGACATACACCATATGATCGGCGCCATGCTGACCGATCCGGTCTTCGGATCGCGGATCGACCCTGACCGGATCGGGGTCGGTGGCTTTTCAATTGGCGGCTTTACGGCCCTCGTTGCCGCCGGTGCCCGTCCCGACTTCGAAGCCTATGCCGCCTTCTGCGAGAGCGAGGCGCGCGACGGGACCTGCGAGCCGCAGATCGAGAATCCCGAACTGCGCTGGGGCAGTGAGGAGTTGCAGGACGATCCGGTGTTCGCCGCATCACAGGAACGGCTGGCGGCACTGGACGGTGATCCGCGCATCGGCGCCGTCTTCACCATCGCCCCTGCCCTGGGCCACGCCTTCGGCCAAGCGGGCCTCGCCGGACTGCAGACGCCGCTCTTCGTCATCGTGGGCGATGCCGATCCGGTCACGCCGGCCGGGACCAACGGGTTGCGGATCGCCGAGTTGACCGAGGGCGCCGGTTTCCATCTCGCCGAGGGCGGGGTGAGCCATTACAGCTTCCTGGCGGAATGCGGACCAGCGGGACTCGAGCAGGTTCCGCAATACTGTCGCGATGCCGCCGGCGTCGACCGCGCCGCGGTACATGCGCAGACCGTGGCGCTGGCGCTGGATTTCTTCGGCCGGCATCTGGCGGCCGACGAGTAAGTCAGGCCCGGAAATTTCCCCCTCCCCGCCGCTCAATGGCCCCAATTGAACCACGTGATGGGCGCGGGACACACTAGCCGGGAACACAAAGCCATGCGCATTGCGGGGAGTATTGCGGCTGTCGCGCTGACAGCCATTGCCGCCATCTATCTTCACAACGCATCCTGGCGCGTGGAGCCGGGCGAGAGTGATGTGTATTTCATCGCCCATCGTGGCGTGCACCAGCCGATTGATGCGGACGGGCTGGGTCGGGACGACTGCTCGGCCGATCGTATAGCACTGCCAGAACACGCTTTTCTGGAAAACACCATCCCCTCCATTCGCGCCGCTTTCGACGCGGGCGCAGCGCTGGTGGAGATTGACATTCACCCCACCACGGATGGCGATTTCGCTGTCTTCCATGACTGGACGCTGGATTGCCGCACCAACGGCACGGGCGTCACGCGCGAACGCTCCATGGAATATATCCGCACCCTCGACGCTGGCTATGGCTACACCCATGATGGAGGTGAAAGTTTTCCCTTGCGCGGTCAAGGTGTTGGCCAGATACCGAGCCTCCGCGAGGTGCTGGCGACCTTCCCGGAAGAACGCCTGCTTATCGACTTCAAGAGCCGCTGGCGGCGCGAAGCGGACCTGCTCTCGGCCTATCTGGCCGATCACAGCGTGACGGACTTCTCCCGCTTCATGGTCTATGGAGGCGCAGAACCGGTTGAAAGATTTGTGGAATTGCACCCTGACGTGCGCCACCTTACACGCTGGCAGCTGCGCGAATGCGCCATTCGCTATACGGCGCTGGGCTGGACGGGGTATGTGCCGGAAGCGTGCCGCAATACGGTGGTCATCGTGCCCGTCAGCCATACTTGGCTGGTCTGGGGCTGGCCACGCCGATTTATCGAGCGGATGGAACGGGTTAACACCGAGGTATGGTTGTTGGGGCCGTTTGACGGCACACCGAGCACGCGCGGGCTGGACGACCCAGAGCTGATGGGGCGCATCCCGCACGGTGTGCGGGTCGGAATCTGGACCAACCGGATCGAGATCATCAATCCGGAAACCTTTGAAAATATAGAGCGTTAGCTTCCCTTCTTCACGCGTTTCGGTTTCGGCGCAATGGCGCGGTAGCTCTCGTCGATCCAGCTTTTCAGCAACTCGACGGGAGCATCCTCACCTTCGCGAAATTCCGCGAAGACCCAGCCCGACTTGCCAAGATTATAGCCTGCGGGCGAAGCAAATTCGTGAACGGAAAGAACGGCTTGTCCTGATTCCGGGAGCTTCGCCGTAATGGCGCAGCCCGTGCCCGAGCGCCCGCCGGAGAGGAAGACAAAGCTCTTGTTCTTCACCTTGATGGCGATATCGCCCCAGGGGCGATGTTCGCTCGCGCCAGGCAGAGAAAGCGCATAGTCTACAAGCGTTTGCACGTCCTTATGCATGTAATCTCTCCGCGTTGAAGCAGCCTCTTCGCGCGCAGTCTAGCACAGCGCCTTGCCTGCACCGTGAAATCACTTAAGCCTCCCCCCATGAGCGATCTGGCGACACGATTAATGGCGGGGGATAGAGCCGCTCTGGCGCGGGGGATAACCCTGGTGGAATCTACCCGCGCCGACCATCGCGAGGCCGCCCGCGCGCTTATCACCCAGGTCATGGAAAAGACCGGCGGCGCGATCCGCATCGGGCTGACGGGTGTGCCAGGTGCCGGAAAATCAACGCTTATCGAGGCGCTCGGCACCTATCTGACCGGCCAGGGCAAGCGTGTGGCGGTGCTGGCCGTCGATCCCTCTTCCACCCGCACCCGCGGCTCGATACTGGGGGATAAAACCCGCATGGGGCGGCTGACAACTGACCCAAATGCCTTCATCCGCCCTTCCCCGTCTGCGGGCACGCTGGGCGGGGTGACGAAGAAGACCCGCGAAAGCCTGCTTCTATGCGAGGCGGCTGGCTATGATGTTGTAATCATTGAGACAGTTGGGGTTGGTCAGTCAGAGACCGAAATTGCCCATATGTGTGACTGCTTTGTCGCACTCATGCTGCCCGGTGCCGGAGACGAGCTGCAGGGCATCAAGAAGGGCCTGTTGGAGCACGCCGAAATCCTGTTTGTAAACAAGGCGGACGGGGAGAATCTTAAGCGGGCGCAGAAGGCCGCGCGCGACCTGCAGACGGCCCTGCACCTGCTCGCGCCCGCCTCGCCGCACTGGTCACCCATAGTTCTGACTGGCTCAGCGCTGACCGGCGAAGGGATTGAAAAGCTTTGGGAAACCGTACTCGCCCATCGCAAGGCGCTTTCAGACGCGGACGCGCTCAGCGAACGCCGGCGCGACCAGCAGGTGCGCTGGCTCAACGCCATGATCGAGGCCGATGTGTTGGATAAGTTCCGCGCAGAGCCTCGCGTGCGCGCCGTCCTGCCGGGCCTTGAAAAAGATGTCGCCGAGGGCCGCCTTCCCGCCAGCGAAGCAGCTGAGCGGGCGCTCAAAGCCTGGAGTTCACGCCCGCACGACTAGGCAGCACTGAAGGGCTAAACTACTCAACGGCCAGCTTTTTTGCCTGCCCCACCCAGTCTTCACGGGCGATGCGGCCGCGCGCGTTGAGCGCCGCGTCGAAGCGGTTGATATCGTCCTTCCTCCACGCGGCGATCTGCGCAAACTGCGTAACGCCCTCGGCCTTCAACGCCTCAACGGCCTTCGGGCCCAGCCCTTTTATGCGGGATAAGTCATCGGCAGTGGCGGTTTTGGAGGGCACAGCTTCCGACCCCGCAGAAGACAGGTTTTTACCCCCCGAAACAGGGGATTTCGCCTCCCCGGAAACAGGTTTTTCACCCTGCTTTTCCAGTGTGGCAGAAGTGTCACGCGCCGGGCGGCCGGGGATGGGTTCGGAGGCCGGAACCGGTGCGGCCCGTCCGGGCAGGCGCAGCGGCATTTTCACCTCATGCGCGCGCAGCACCCATCCGGCGATCCCGCCGACAATCGCCGCGAGCAGGAGCAGCACCCACATCTGCCAGACCAGCCACATCATGATCTATTCGTCTCCGTTCCCGCTTGGTGTCGCATCAACGACGCGCGTGATCCCGCCGGCTACCATCCCGCCAGACCAGTCCGCCTGGCGCACGGCGCGCAGGGCGCGCTCCCGCGCAGCATCCGAGGGCGGCTCGCCGCTCAGCACAAGGCGTTGGCCAGACATGGAAATTTCCGCCCATCCGGCCTCACCCACGCGCTCCAACGCGGCTTGCGCCCTCGCTTCCAGCCGGGCTTCCAGCGCGCCGGCGCTCCAGGGCGAGAGATGCACCGCCCAAATGGCAAACACGACGAAGACCCCGGCAGAGATCAGCCAGGTACGGTAGCGAATCAGAGGTTCGAACCGGTTCATGACCGCAAGCTTAGCGTGAAGCGGCACAAGAGTTTAGGGGGAAATCGGCGAGGGCGGTTGTTCTCGCTTCCCCTCAATTGTCATTCCCCGGTGGCGATAGCCATCCGGGAAACCCATTCCTCTTTGGTTTCCGCAACGCATCCGCGTTGCCATGTTCCGCGAAAAGTCGCGGGCGGCCGTTCGGCCTGGTGCCCCCTGACGGGGGCGAACTGGCTCCCCGGCGCGATAGCGC
>JBJHCI010000119.1:3642-6287 GCA_050485925.1 Maricaulaceae bacterium | reverse complement strand
TCCATCAGCCGCCCACGCGCCCGTTCCTTGCGTGCGCTCATCAGAAAGCGGCTATAGGCGATCTGGCACAACCACGCCTTGAAGCTGCCCTCGCCGCGATAGGTGGCGATACGCTGCCAGGCCTGCACGAATGTCTCCTGCGCGATATCGTCGGCGTCCGCACTATTTGCGCACATCCGCGCCAGGAGACCGCGCACCAGACGCTGGTGGCGGCTGACCAGCTCGCCAAAGGCGTGCCTGTCAGCGGTTGCCAGAACGCGGGCAACCAGTTCTTCGTCGCTCTGTCCCATCGGCGCTGTCCCGGCCCGCGCGGGCTCAGTCTTCCGTGTCCCGCCGCCCCAGCGCACTGGTCAGTCCGAAGCCGATCAGTACCAGACCAATAAAGGCCGGAATAGCCGCTATCCCGGCCATCATGAGAGCGGGTGATGGGTCATCGGGCTCCATCGGCGCGGTCTGGCCGATCATCGCGCCCATCGCAACAAGACCAGCGGCCACAGCAATCAGGATGAAGCCGGATTTCAGGTCGCTATTGCCGGGCTTGCGCCGCATCGCGCCGAGCGCCTTGATCGCCTCAGCGTCCAGCGTCTTGCCCTGCCGCAGCGCCTCGCGCACGGTCTGGTGCATATTGTACCGGTTGATGGCACCGCCCGCGACGGCAATCATCACGATCATCACCACGCCGAGGAAAAACCCAACGGCTACGACAATTTCTCCCATAGTGCTGTCCATGGTCTGGCCTCCTTACGCGGGGTCTGCCTGCCGGATCCCGCTTCCTGAAGACTAGATGCCCGGAGCATAGGGATCGGATGCAAACTCGAACACCGCGACGCCGAACAGGTCCATGTGGAACCACGCTACCAGCCCCGCCAGCACCAGCCCAATAGCCACCGAGGCGATATCCGCCCACCAGCGCCCGGCGCTTTCAAACCGACCGCCGCGCGCATAGGCGCTCATCAGGGTGAGGAAGGCCCAGGCGGCAAAGCTGCCAAAAAGGATCATGCTGGCGATATTGCCATTGGCCAGCAGATGCACACCCGCCCACAGGAATATCCCCAGCGTCATGGGATGGCGCACGAAGGAGCGGATATGGCCGGGCAGGTAGGCAGCGATCACCAGGATGATCGCCACAGGAATGGCGAACAGGGCGAACGTACGCGTCCATTCAGGCGGTGCCCAGATCGCCTCTGACGGATGTGCCAGGATATGGCCGTAAACGATCAGCGCGAGGCCGACCGCACTGATAAGGGAGTAGATGATGGCGTAGGGCCCCTGCCCCAGCATCGCGATCATCGGGCCGCGCAAGCCCACAAGACGTACCGAATGTATGCCGAGGAAGATCACCAGCCCCGTGATGAGAAAGTCCATACTCTGTCCTTGCAACGCGGTTGGGTCCCCACCCGTTCTCCAATCTAAAGCGAATCCGCTGCACTTGCGAAGCCCGGATCAGAGCGCACGGACACGGGCCGCGCTGAAGTGAGGCTTTCCGGTAACGCCGAATGGGCGTTCACGCATTCAACAAATCCATTGAGGTGGTGTTCCCCTCGGAGCGGTAAGGGGCCCTCACTCGGGCCGTCCAAACTCGGCGAGCGCCGCATGGATCGCGCTTACCACGACAGAGCCTTCCCCGACCGCGCTCGCCACGCGTTTCAGCGAGGCCGACCGCACATCGCCCACGGCATAGACCCGCTCTAGGCTGGTCTCGTAGGCGGTCGGCATGCGGTCCAGCGCCCAGCCGCCGCGCACGAGCTCGCGCGGTTCGATCTGGGAGCCCGTTTTCACAAACCCTTTCGCGTCGCGCGCGACGGCAGGTGGAAGCCAGTCGGTAAAGGGCGCAGCACCTATGAACAGGAAAACGAAGCCGGCCTCGATCTCCGCCTCGCCTTGCGGGGTTTTGACTTTCAGCGCCCGCAACCGTCTGCCGGACCCTTCGCCGGTGCCGACGAGACCTGTGATCTGCGTTGCCGGGTGCAGGGTGATATTGGGCTGTTCCTCAAGACGGCGGACGAGGTATTCGCTCATCGTGTCGCGAATATCGGCGCGCCGGTAGATGACATGGACGTGGCGGGCCGTGCGGGCGAGGAAAACCGCACCCTGCCCCGCTGAATTGCCCGCCCCGACGATCACCACATCGGCCCCGGCGCACAATTGCGCCTCCAGCGGTGAAGCGCCATAGTAAAGGCCCCGGCCTTCATAGCTGTCCGCGTCATCCACCGGCAGGCGCTGATATTGCGCGCCAGAGGCAATCACCACGGCGCGCGCCTCCAGTTTGCGGCCGTCCAACGTCCTGACGCAATAGCAACCATTCTCCAGCCGCTCCAGCGCGCACGCCTTCACCGGCGCGGCAAGGCGCACGCCGAATTTCTGCGCCTGGATGGCGGCGCGGTCGGCCAGCTCCCTGCCTGAGACGCCCATCGGAAAGCCCAGATAATTCTCGATCTTCGAGCTGGAGCCGGCCTGACCGCCGGGTGCCTCGGCGTCCAGCGTCACCACGGTCAATCCTTCGGAGGCCGCATAGACGGCAGCGGCCAGCCCCGCCGGGCCTGCCCCCACCACGATCACGTCCGCCGCAGCGCCATCGGGCACGAGGTCAGAGCCGAAATATCCCGCCAGATCGCTGACCGTCGGCTGCACCATGACCCGCGAGG
>JBJHCI010000119.1:0-3632 GCA_050485925.1 Maricaulaceae bacterium | reverse complement strand
TTAGCACCACGGCAGGCAGGGCGTCCCGCGCCAGCCCCTTGGCTTCCATGATCGGAGCGGCCAGGGGATTGCTGTCCGGGTCCAGCCAGGCATGAGGCAAGCCGTGACGGGTCAGAAAATCACGCAGCGCAAAGACTGACCGGTCGAGCGCAGAGCCGATAACGATCACTGAATAGCCTTCACGTGCCAGCGCAAAGGCGCGCCGCGCCGACAGCGTGCGCACGAAGACGTCCGACAGGGCGGAGTTCTCCACCAGCAGACGCTGGAAGGCGGCAAAGGGGATGTGCAGCACCTCGCCCGCCTTGCCCATGGTTGTACGTCCCAGCGCGGCCTGCCCGGTCAGCACACCGATATCGCCGGCAAACTGGCCGCGCTCCATCCAGCCGAGCCGCACCGGCCCGTCCATATCGTCGACGAAGATATGCGTCTCGCCCGACAGAGTGATCAGGCAATCAGCCTGCCGGTCACCGACCGCCACGAGCACCTCGCCTTCCTCGTGCCAGCGCGCCTCGCCATAGGGCGTCAGCGCAGCCAGCTCCGCGTCAGCGAAGGTGTAATTCACGTCGGCGGGCGGTCTGCTGGCGGGCTGGGTGCTCAAGCGCGTGTCTCCGGCTGGCATGGGGTGCCTCGAGCCTAGCGCTGCCGCCCACCCCTGCAAGCGTTGGATTTGTGACGGGGGGTGTGTGACCGATGCGACCCCATCTGCCGTCGACCGCGTTTATTATAGCACACTTTCCCAACATTAACTGCATTTGAAGTTTTAAATACTCGACTTGACGTTAGAGAGCTGATCAGTTCTAGATAAGTTGGTGGGTCCAGCCTCAGCGGAGGACGATATGCGGCGATTTGCGGTCATGGTGGCGGGGCTGGCGGCGCTGATGCTGACGAGCGGGTTGCGGGCCCAGGATGGTGATGATCCCTCGCTCTGGGCGCAGGTCATGGACACCGCGCGAGGACGTGCCGAAGGGCAGGCCTGGAGCCGTCTGGAGGATGCCACCGAGCGGGTTCTGGGCCGGCGCATAGAGCGCGGCAATGCCGAGACAGTGCTCAAAACACTGGAGGCGGCATCCGAGGGCGACTGGGAAGCGGCCTCGCGCGAGGCGGGTCCGGCTCTGATCTCGGCCTATGCGCCGGGCATCGGCCAGTATATCTCGGCGATCCAGTATGTGGCCGGCCAGATCAGCCGCGAGACCGAGCGCTGGGCCGAGCAACTTTACGATCATGACGCCTATCGCTGGGTCGGCGAAGAGGTGGAGCGCGAATACACGCGCGCCTCATCGGGCATCGATGAGGGAGCCTTCATGCCGAGCTACGCCCTGCCGGTGGGCTCGCAGGATCAGGCCACCGCACGCGATTTCGAGGCCCGCCTGTTTGCCCGGTTCGAGCAGCAGGCCTTCGTCGACGAGCTGATCGCGGTGAACTATCGCGGAGAGGGCGGCTTGTTCGAGCGCCTCTACGGACGCAGCTATCCAGCCATGCTACGCCAGCAGCTCGGCCACGACCCGGATCTGCGGCGCATCTTCAACCATTTCTACCATCGCCATACACGCGACCATCTGCCCCGCTATTTCCGCGAATACGAATACCAGAAAGCCGAACGCATGCGCCGCGAAGGACAGCGTATCCGCCGCGCAATCGTGAACGCATGGAGAGAGGCGCAAGGCGAAGAACCGGCAACGCTGGCCAGCGGTACAGACGCACTGGCACCTTGCCCCCAGCAAATGATGGCCCTGCGCGATACCGGATGGCGCGACCTGACATGCCGCTGCCGACCTGGTGACGATCACGGTGCCGGATTGTGGGGAGACGGCCCCTACACCGATGACAGCTCCGTCTGCCTGGCCGCCCGTCATGCCGGTGTCATTGGAGCGGAAGGCGGTGCAGTGCGCGTAACCAATACCGGACCGCGAGAACGCTTTGCTGCCTCCATGTCCAACGGTTTCAGGAGCAGCGCCTTCGGCAGATGGCCAGGCAGTTTCGCGGTGAGCGGGTCCGTTACAGGGACGGCATCATCCTCAAGCGAAAACGGGACGGCAGATGCCTATGTCCCACCCTGCCCCTCTGGGCTCATGAACCGCCGCGGCGAGGCATACGGCTTTGATTGCCGATGTACCGGCAATTTCGGCAGTCGTACTGTGTGGGGGACCGGCCCGTACACGGATGACTCCCATGTATGCACCGCAGCACGCCATGCCGGGCTCATCGGAGTGGAGGGCACAGTAGTGCGTGTCACGGCGGTGCCCGGGCAGGCACGATATGAATCATCTACCGCCAACGGGGTCACAACACTCACCTATGGTGCCTGGCCGGGCAGCTTCACCGTGACACTGGCTGGCAGGGGGGCAGTTGCCAGCCAGCACATATCCCAGCGTGTACCGCCGCCCGGCAGCGTCGCAGTGCCGGATCGGGGTGGCAACACCGGTCGACCGGAAGGTGTTGGCGAACGCGGATGCACAATGAGCGCCATCAACAGCGGCGCATGCCCTTATCCCAACTCACTCTTGTGTACCGCTGCCGATATCCGGAATGGCGCATGCTGAACGGCGCAGATTGGAATCCTGACGGCAAACAAGGCCATTCTCCCAACACTCTGGAGGAAAGGACATGACATCACCTTGGCGCATCATGCTGGCAACTCTCACCGCTGGCACACTGACAATTGCGGCAGCCAGCGCGCAGGAGGAGGCAGGCTTGGGTCCCTACGCTGACATTGAAGGCCCCGAGATTGAGGGATGGGGTCCGTTGCGCTTCGGGATGAGTTTGGAAGAGGTCATCGCAGCGGATGTCCCCGGCGGTTTAATCGAAGATTCTATAGCCGTTTGCCAAGCCCATTTGACCGGGCGCAACTGTTCTATTAGTGGCAATGGCGGCGGTGTTGTTATAGGAGGCCTTGCCTTCACTATTGAATCAGTTGGCATCGATGGCTCCGGAACGCTGGACAGTGTGTTCTTATATCTGGACGAAACCGGACTGGGTCGATCAGACTGCCTTGCTGCCGCCGAAACGATGCTCGACCAAGCGGTGCACCGCTACGGTTCGCTTTACACGATGTCCGGTGAAACGGGCAATGAGCAGACGCCAGAGGGCGTTGCCTACCACCTATACTCAAACTTTGTTATCTCGATGACGCCAAATCCTGCGATCGTACGCGAAAATTTCGAACGGCGGCGAGCAGGTCGTGCCGGTGGACTGCCGCGCGGCGTCGTTATTTTTGACGCCATCTTCCGTCCGGGTTCCCACAATACGGAATCGACTTGCCGGCTCGAAGCACGGTTTGAAATCGCTCGGGTCGTGCGCGGTCGGAACGCCAGTTTCTGATAGTGATAGGCGAAGGTGAACACCATCGACCTGGCTGGCATGGATTTGCGTTTTTTGCCTGGCGCTCAATAACCCGACGTGTTCGGCACGGCGCACCTGGGTCCCCAGCTCAGTAGTGCGGCGGCCTCTCAGACGCTGCCACAGGCAGGCCGGCTTCCAGCTCTGCGATGCGGTCATCAGAGCGGTGAAGCCGGGCTTTCAGCCGCTCGATATCCTTCTGCTGCAGGGCCAGCGCCTCTGACAATTCGTCGATGGCCTGTTGCTGCTGGGCGATATGGATTTCGAGCGCGTCAAGGCGGGCATCGGTCATGGGG
>JBJHCI010000118.1:0-6298 GCA_050485925.1 Maricaulaceae bacterium | reverse complement strand
TCGCTGTGGCCTTCGTGGTCTGCTTCGTCTTTGCCGAGTGGATCTACAACATCCTCCTCATCCCGTTCGAGGAGGCGGCCCGTCAGGTGCGCGGGGAAGACCTGCAGCTGGAGCTGATCTTCACCGCGCCGCTGGAGTTCTTCTTCGTCAAACTGAAGCTGGCCCTGTTTGGCGCGCTGATCGTGGCCTTCCCGGTGATCGCTTATCAGGTGTGGGCGTTTGTCCGCCCCGGTCTCTACAAGAATGAGCGGCTGGCCTTCGCGCCGTTTCTGATCGCCTCGCCCGTCCTCTTCGCTTGCGGGATGGCGTTTGTCTATTACGTGATCCTGCCCTTCGTGATGGGCTTTGCGCTCGGTCAGGAGCAGATGGGCAATGAGACGCGCTCCTCCATCCAGCTCCTGCCGCGCGTGTCGGAATATCTGAACCTTGTGACCACGCTGATCCTCGCGTTCGGGATATCCTTCCAGCTGCCTGTCCTGCTTTCGCTGCTCGGCAAAGTGGGGATCGTCAATTCCGCGCAGCTGATCCGCTTCTGGAAGTTTGCGGTGGTGGGCATTGCGGTCTTTGCCGCTTTCGTCACCCCGCCAGACCCGATCAGCCAGATCTTCCTCGGCGCGGCCATGTTCGGGCTCTATGGCCTCTCCATCCTCGCGGTGAAGCTGGTCGAACCGAAAGAGGTGGCTGGGTAGTTTCCCCCACCCCAGCTGTCATGGCCCGGCTTGCCTGCGCCCACGCAGGCGGGTGTCCGGGCCACCCATGCCTGAGAGTTTCCGCTTGTTCGCTCGTTGCAGGCTTGGGTCCCCCGGATCGCTTCGCGACCGGAGGATGACAACCGGATGGGTTTTCCAGAGTTAGGCGTTCCCCGGCGCGTAGCGCCACCAGCGCGAATGCGCGCCCGGAAGCGAGTAAGCGAAGCCCGGATGGGCTGAGCATCACTAAAGAGCTACAACCCTCTCCACCCGATATCGCGGCGGTAGACGCCCTCGGGCCAGTCGATTTCGCCGATTGCCGCATAGGCCCGATCCACGGCCTCGCGCAGCGTATCGCCGGTGGCTGTCACGTTCAGCACGCGCCCGCCATTGGCGATGAAATTGCCGGCGGCGTCGAGCGCGGTGCCGGCGTGGAAGATCATCACGCCTTCTCCATGGCCCGCATGTTGGAGATTTTTGATGACGCTGCCCTTTTGCGGTGTGCCGGGATAGCCGGGGGCGGCCATAACCACCGTCACGGCGGGTTTCGGTTTGGCGTTGACGGGAAGAAGCTGGGCGAACTCACGTGCACGCATGCCGCCCGTTGAGACGGCGAGCAGAAGCGGCACGATATCGGCCTCGATCTGCATCATCAGCACCTGGCACTCAGGGTCCCCGAAGCGGCAATTGAACTCGACAACCTTGGGACCGTCCGCCGTCACCATGACGCCGATATAGAGCACCCCGCGATAGGGCATGCCGTCACCGGCCATGCCGCGCAGCATAGGCGCCGTGACCTCTTCCTCCACCCGCTTCATCAGCTCCGGCGTCATCACCGGCGCGGGCGCATAGGCGCCCATCCCGCCCGTATTGGGGCCGGTATCGCCATCGCCGATGCGCTTGTGGTCCTGAGCGGCGGGTAGGGTCAGATAATTGATCCCGTCCGTCATCACGAAGATGGAGGCTTCCTCGCCTTCCATGAATTCCTCGATGACAAGCTCTGCCGATGCCCCGCCAAACTTGCCCGACAGCATTTCGGCAAGCTCAGCCTCTGCCTCCTCGCGGGTTTCGGCGATGACGACGCCCTTGCCGGCGGCGAGGCCATCGGCTTTCAGCACGAAAGGCGCGGAGAGCGTGTCGAGGAAGGCTTTTGCCGCCGCGACATCGGTGAAGCGGCCATAGCGCGCGGTCGGCACGCCATAGGCGGCCATGCGGTCCTTGGCAAAGCCCTTGGAGGCTTCCAGCTGGGCTGCGGCCTGCGAGGGGCCGAACACGTCAAACCCGCGCGCGCGCAACATATCGGCCAGGCCCTTGGCGAGCGGGGCTTCCGGCCCGATCACGATGAGATCGGGCTCCAGTTGCAGCGCGAGCTGCTGGATGCCCTCCACATCATCGGCGGCGACTTCAAAGCACGGGCCGATCTGGTCCATGGCGGGGCTGCCGGGCGCGCACCAGATCGTGTCCACGAGCGGGCTCTGCGCGATCTTCCAGGCCAGCGCATGCTCGCGCCCGCCAGAGCCGATGATGAGGATATTCATGGCCGGTCCTGCTTTCGTTTAAGCGATGGCGGTCTCTTAGCGGGGCTGCACGCCTCTTGTCGACCAAGGAGCGGCATCGGGGCTAGTCTGGACCAGACGCGACTCAAAAGCCCGAAATGACCGATCTTACCAACGCGCCCGAATATACCGTCTCCGAGTTGGCCCGCGCGCTGAAGCGCACGGTGGAGGAAAGCTATGCCTTCGTGCGGGTGAGGGGGGAGCTGGGCCGGGTCACCATCCCGAAATCCGGGCACATGTATCTGGACCTGAAGGATGCCGAGGCCGTCATTGACGGGGTAATGTGGAAGGGCGTGGTCTCCACGCTGAATTTCCGGCCCGAGGAAGGGCTGGAGGTGATCTGCGAAGGGCGGCTCTCCACCTTCCCCGGCCGGTCCAAATACCAGATCATCATCGAGCGCATGGAGCCTGCGGGCGCTGGCGCGCTGATGGCGCTGCTGGAGGAGCGAAAACGCAAGCTCGCCGCCGAGGGCCTGTTCGCGCAGGAGCGCAAGCGCGCTCTGCCCTATCTGCCGCGCGTGGTCGGGGTGGTGACCTCACCCACCGGCGCCGTGATCCGCGATATTCTCCACCGGCTGGATGACCGGTTTCCGGTCCATGTCCTCGTCTGGCCGGTGCTGGTGCAGGGCGAGGGGGCAGCGGCCCAGATCGCGGCGGGCATTGACGGCTTCAACGCTCTGCCGGAGGGCGGCGACATCCCTGTCCCGGACGTGCTGATCGTCGCGCGCGGGGGCGGCTCGGTAGAGGATTTGTGGGCCTTCAACGAGGAGATTGTGGTGCGCGCTACCGCCGCCTCGCGCATTCCGCTGATCTCGGCTGTCGGCCACGAGACCGATACGACGCTGATCGACTTTGCCTCTGATCGCCGCGCGCCGACACCCACCGGTGCCGCCGAGATGGCCGTGCCCGTGCGCCGCGAACTGATCGAGCGGGTGGAAGGCGCGCGCGCCCGCCTTGGCGGTGCGCTATTGCGCATGGTGGAACGTAAGGAAGCCGGGCTGAAAGCGGCTTCGCGCGGGCTCCCGCGGCCGGAGAGCCTAATCGGTGATGCCCAGCAGCGGCTAGATTACGCGCAGGAGGGGCTGAAACGCGCCCTGCATCTGGGCATAGAGCGCCGCCATACCCGGCTGGAGCGCCTGTCGGTGCAATTGCGCCCGCAAGGCCTGCGCCGGGAGCTTAGCGAACGGGCCACACGCCTGGGTGTGACCGCCCAGCGGCTCGCCGGGGCGGGGCGGCGCTATCTTGATGCTCAGGAGCGGCGTTTGAAGGCCCTTAATTCGACGCTGGAGGCCCTGTCTCACACCAATGTGATGCGCAGAGGCTTTGCCCTCGTGAAGACCTCTGACGGGGCTCTGGTGCGCTCTGCGAGCATGCTCCAGTCAGGGCAGGGCGTTTCCTTGCAGTTTGCCGATGGAGAGCGCACTGCGGCCATCACCGATGGTGCGCCTCCCGCCCAGGCTCGCAAGCCGTCCAAACCGGCACCCAAGCCCGATGGCGGCAAGCAGGGATCGCTTTTTTAATCCCTTTGCCCTGCCCGTCGCCTCTGCACTGTGCTAAATCAAGGCAAAGCCGTCGAACCAAGCGGCGTGGTCAGGAGGAAGTCCCATGCGTGTCCTGCTTTCAAGTGTTGCTGCCTTTGCCCTTCTTGTCGCCTGCAATGGCGAGCCCGGCGAAATGGCCGAGGACGCGGCTGACGCCATGGCCGAGGCTGCGGAAGAAGCTGTTGAAGCCGTTGAAGAACTGGCTGGCGGTGTTGATGAAACGGTTGAAGAAGCGCTTGCTGCGCCGACGCTGGAGCAGGTTCTCGCTGATCCGCGCCGCCAAGCCGACCGCGCTCGTGATCAATACCGCAATCCGCGCGAGACGCTGGAGTTCTTCGGCGTGGAGCCCAGTGACACCGTGGTCGAAGCACTGCCCGGCGGTGGCTGGTATGGCCGCATCCTGGCGCCCTGGTTGGCCGCCGAAGGCCGGTATTACGGCCTCAACTATCCGATGAGCGTGTTTGAACAGCTCTTCGGCAACATGACCGACGAGGCGCGCACCCGGCTTGAAGGTTGGGAAGTCAGCTTCCCGGGCATGGCCGCTGAATGGGGCGGCCCGGCGCAGGGTGGTTACAGGTTCGGCGCCATCCCTGACAGCGCGGCCGGCAGCGCGGATGTGGTGCTCTATATCCGCGCCCTGCACAATCTGGCAGCACAGGGTCAGCTGGGTGTGGCGGTGGATGATGCGTGGATGCTGCTGAAGCCCGGAGGGGTTGTCGGCTTGGTCCAGCACCGTGCGCCGGCCAGCGAAACTGATGAACGTGCTGATGGATCACGCGGCTATATGCGCGAAGCTGACTTGATTGCCGCGTTCGAAGCGCGGGGTTTCGTGCTGGAAGCGTCGTCGGAGATCAACGCCAATCCGAACGATCCGGCCGACTATGATCAGGGTGTCTGGGCGCTGCCGCCCTCCTTGCGCGATCTGACCGACGAACAGCGTGAGGCGAATTTGGCCATCGGCGAAAGCGACCGGATGACCTTGCGGTTCCGCAAGCCGCAATAGCGCCTGCCTGTTCTTGCATCTCTCGCCCGGCGGCCTGTAGCTGCCGGGCGAGAGGGTCATTCAGGAAATTCCTGCCAGCTCTGGCGTACACCCAGCAGGCGGAAAACCTCTTCCCAGTGGGCGCGGATAATGGCGCGCTGCTGGGGCGACCAGCCATCATGGTCCTGTGCAACGAACAGAATTTCCAGCTCCACGCCCGCCAAAGACCGGCCATAGCGGTTTTCGATTTCGCTGACGATGGTGCGCGGATCGGGTAGCCGGTTGGCGAGGTCCACGCGCGCATAGCCGTAGACCGAGTAGAGCTGCGTATTCTGCAGCATGTCGGAGATCAGCACGATGCGTCGGCGCGGCACGGTGTGGTCGAAATCTTCCCGGTTGCCGAGTTCGGCGAGCGATTCCAGCAATGGGGTGACAGGCGAGTCGATCAGGTCCAGCAGGCCGTCCAGCGCCCGGTCTAGCGGACGGTCGAACAATGCCTCATAGCGCATCTGCACCCGGTTCGGGTTGCGATAGAGCGGATTGATCTGGTCGCCGCGGCCCGGATTACACACCGAGAAGCGGTTGGTATTGCGGATTTCGCCGCGGTGATTGAGCTCGAACAGGGACAGGCGCTCACCGATATCCAGCGAATGCCGCGCTTCCTGCATGACGCCGTTGATGCGGCGGGCCTGGTCGGGGGAGTAGCGCACCTCGGTCCGGTCGATCATCACGATCGTATGCGGCGGAGTCTCACCCATCAGGCAGAGCGTTTCGGGATCATACTCCTCCGGCTGGAGGACAAGGGCTGCATAGCTGATCGCACCAAGCACGCCGGCAACGACCAGCAGGTTGAATATGCCGAGAAAATCCTTGCTGCGCATGATGACGGCCCTTGTTACGGCCGGCGCCCCCGCGCCGGGTTAACCATGATGTTAACCCGGGAAGGGCGGCATGTCGTCCCGGCTGCGCGAACGGTCGCGACCGCTGCTCTCATCAAGCGCATCGGTGCGGGCATCCTGGATCGCGGCGGCGCGCCGGTGGCGGTCGAGAACCCTTTCGGCCTGCTCGGCGAAGTAATCATCAATGTCGAGCTTGAGGTTCTTGGCGCGCTCATAGGTGCTCGCTCCGACGCCGTTGCCGGTCTCGAAGCCTTCGCCACCGCGCTCCAGCGGCACCTGCTTGAGCACGGCGGCCAGATGGGAGGCAGAGCGGATCGCACGGCGCTGGACCGCGCCATAGCCGATCAGCCGGTCGTCAAAGGTTGCCCCCTTGAACGCTGCAATCGCGGCGAAGGTCATGCCCAGGATGAATAGCAGCAGGGCCTCGAGCGTCTCGAACGGCTGGAAGGTCAGCGCGCGGGTGACCGGAGCAAGAATCTCTCCGCTTTCCGCCAGGGCGTTCATGGCCAGCGCAGCCTCATTGATCTCCAGCAGATCGCGGTAATGGGCCGCGGAGAAGTTCAGGAAGACGATAAAGGTCAACGCTATGGGAAGGCCAACCAGCGCGGCAGCAAAGGAGAAGGGGCGGTCT
>JBJHCI010000117.1:0-6310 GCA_050485925.1 Maricaulaceae bacterium | reverse complement strand
CGGTGCCGGGGCGATCTGGCGCTACTGGCGCGGCGAGACCCGTCGGCTTTTCGACCGGATCACCATTCCCAATGCGATCTGCTTTGCCCCCGATGGCAGTTACGCCTGTTTCACCGACACCCCCGGCGGGATCGTCTTTCGCCAGCGGCTGGATCCGGTCGAAGGCTGGCCAACGGGTGATCCCGAACCCTGGCTGGATCTGCGCCCCGCAGGGCTGAACCCCGACGGGGCGGTGATCGATGCCGCCGGGCGGCTGTGGCTGGCGCAATGGGGGGCGGGGCGGGTCGCGGTTCATGACCGGGATGGCCGGTTCCTGGGTGCGGTGGCGGTGGCCGCGCCCCATGCCTCGTGTCCGGCCTTCGGGGGCGCGGATCTGTCGGTGCTGCATGTCACCACCGCGCGCGAGGGGATGGATGCCGCCGCGCTGGCCGCGGTACCGCAGGCGGGAATGACCTTTGCCGTCGATCTGAGTGCGCAGGGCATCTGCGGGCAGGCCGAACACCGGGTCATCCCCTGAGCCGCGCCCCGGGGGTGCCGGGACGGGCCTGAAGCCCTGCGCGAAGAAGCGGTGTCTGTAAGCGTTCGCTACGGATCACCGAGCTTTCAGCTTGACGGCTTGAAGTTCCAGGGCAGCAGGTCGTCGATGCGGTTCTGGGGATGACCGTTCGCGATAGCGGTTAGGGTTGCTTTGAGATACGCGAAGGGTTCGACACCGTTGATCTTGCAAGTTTCAATGAGTGAGGCAATCCGCCCCCAAGCGGTGCCACCCTCATCATGACCTGCAAAAAGTGAGTTCTTTCGATTGAGAGCTATCGGGCGGATCAGATTTTCAACCCTGTTGGAGTCGATCTCGACGCGACCATCGGTCAGGAAGGTTTGCAACCCGTCCCAGTGATTGTGGATATAGGCAAGTTTCTCACCCAGCCGCGACTTTGCCGATATCTTGCGACGTTGCGCCTGAAGCCATTCCCCAAAGGCCGTGACCAGCGGTGCGGTGCGCGTCTGACGGGCAGACAGGCGCTGGCCCGGCGAGATGCCGCGGATGTCAGCCTCAACCGCATAGAACTCCGCGATGCGACGCAGGCCTTCTGCGGCGATTTCCGACCCATCGCGGTCGAAGACTTCCTTCAGTTTGCGGCGTGCATGCGCCCAGCAATGGGCAATCCGAATGGGATCACCGCCCTTGCGCGTGTGTTTGGTCAGCCGGTTATAGCCCGGATATCCATCTATTTGCAGGATGCCGTCAAAGCCGGTCAGGAAGGTTTCGGCATTCTCGCCTGCGCGGCCTGACGCATAGAAATAAACAACACCCGGCGGATCATCACCACCCCAGGCACGGTCGTCCCGGGCCAAGGCCCAGAGATAGCCGGTTTTGGTTTTACCCCGACCTGGATCAAGCACAGGGGCTGTCGTTTCATCCATGAACAACTTGCCCGAGGCCTTCAGATGCTCGGCCAGCCGATCGACTAAAGGCCGCAAGTGGAAGGCCGCCTTGCCAACCCAGCTCGCCAACACGGCGCGGTGCAGATCAATGCCTGCCCGCGCCAGGATCTGGCTTTGGCGATATAACGGCAAGTGGTCCGCAAATTTGCAGACCAGAACATGTGCGATGGCCCCTTCAGTGGGCAGCGCCGCATCAATCAGGAAAGCTGGCACAGGGGCCTGGCGCACACCGTCAGTGCAAGCACGACACGCATATTTCGGGCGCACCGTGACAATCACCCGCAGCTGCGCAGGCACGATGTCCAAGCGCTCTGTGCGATCTTCGCCGATCTTGTGCATTTCGCCACACCCACAGGGGCAGATCAGACTGTCCGGCTCGATCACAGTCTCGATGCGCGGCAAAGATGCGGGCAGGTTCCCGATATTGCGCCGCGGAGTGGGTTTCTTGCGTGTTCCATCACCTTGGGACGCAGCGCGTGTTTCCTTCTCGGCCTCGACCTCTTTGAGCGCGATGGTCAGATCTTCAAAGGCCAGCTGGCGCTCGTCTTCGGTCAGCCTCTCTGATCGTTTCCCATGCAGGGCATGGTTCAACTCAGCAATCAGATGCTCCTGGCGCGTGGTGATTTCCTTAAGCGCGCTGACCTCCTGCATCAACGCTTCCACAGCCGCGCGCTGATCGACAGGGAGTTCAGCAAGGTTGATTGCAGGGGTGTTCGACATGCCCGATTTTTACCGGAATCCATACCGATATAAAAGCAAAAACAGTCCCTTAATCTACTCTGGCGCGCTCGGCGGACGAGGCTCAACCGGCTTGACCTTGCGCCAGTCCAGTCCGGAAAATAGTGCCTCAAACTGGGCATGGTTCAGCGCCATGATCCCGTCCTTGATCGCAGGCCAGGTGAAGGTCGTGTCTTCCAGGCGCTTGTAAGCCATCACAAGACCTGAGCCGTCCCAATACAAAAGCTTCAATCGATCAGCACGCCGCGCGCGAAACACAAACACTGTCCCGGTATAAGGGTCCTTGCGCAGCGTGGACGCCACCAACGCACATAGGCCGTCGTGACCCTTGCGGAAATCGACAGGCTGCGTCGCGACCAGCACGCGCACGCGGTTGGACGGAAAGATCATGCGCTCGCCCCCAAGGCACGCACGATCTCCAAAAGTCGGTCTGTGCCTATATCCCCGTCCAGACGGATCGTGACAGCCCCAGTGACAATCTCGATTGGCTTTGACGATACTGACTTGATGGACAGATCTTCCTTTGAAACTGGCACTCTCGGACCCGACAGAACGACTGGCGCGAAGCACAGGCTGTCATCTTCCGGAACCGCAGGAAGAACAAGTTTGCCGCGCCGCGCACGACCACGCCACTCTGACAGGTGATTGGCCCGCAAACCGTATCGGCGCGCAACCTCATTCACCGTAGCCCCCGGCTCCAGCGTCTCTGCCACAATCCGCGCTTTCACCTCATCCGGCCAGCGCCGCTGACCATTCGTGCGGATATCTACCCCACAGGCACGGAGAAACTCATCCGTAGTCGCCATCGCGAAACTCCATCCCGATTTCAATCAGGCCGGAGATCGCAGCTCAGGACAAAGCCTGGAAGGTGGGTGCCAGAACACGCTTACCGGTGTCCGGTCCTGCGCCCCCCAGTCCTGCGCCCCCCGGTCCTGCACGCCCCGGTCTTGCGCACCCGGGTCTTGCGCGCCCGGGCATCCGCAAACAAGCGGCGGAGCGGGGGGATCGAAGGCGAAGGAACGCGCCGCGCCAGAGCATGTCGCCCGGACGCGCGGTTTCAGGCTTCGCGCTTTGCGCCATGCGACGACAACAGGGCAGAGCGGATCGCGTGCAGGCGGATAAGCGCGGCGCGCGCTAGCCGCGCGGCAGGCCGAAGACCGCGCGGTAGTCGGCCTTTTCGAACACGGTGCACGCCCCCTCTAGGGTGGCATCCACAATTCGCCGGCCACTTGCCTCGAAGGCCTGCCGGGCGGCAGCATAGGAGGCTTCGGAGCGCAACAGATCGGGGTTGTCCCAGACCTGGCCGCGAAAATACTCCGGGCTGAAATGGTTGGGGTCCGGCCCCGTCATCTCCCGCGCTTCGTGCGGGGCGCCCTCATAGCTGAAGCGGTGGTCCATGCCGATGATCACCACCTCGGCAAAGCCCATGTAATAGGCGATCTGCAGCGCGGCATGCGTGACGGTTCCGCCTTCCCGGATGCCGGTGCAGATATCGGTGGAAAAGGTCACCGGCGGGTTCAGGACCGGAACGTGAAAGATATCGGCAGCTTCGGGCAGGTGGCGCGCGGCGCGGGCCCCTATGAACTTGACTGCGGGCAGGGCGGCAATGGCCGCGCCCGCCTGCTCGACCACCCTGGCATTGACCGCCACCAGATAGTGCGGCTGGAATCCGAACCGGTCCAGGCCCAGATGGATCTTGTTCAGCCCGATCACCGTGCGGCCGTGCAGGAAGCCCAGATCCATCCGGTTCAGCGATGGCCCGTTGCAGACCAGAACGCAGGCCTCGCCATGATGGAGGTCCCGGAAACGGGCGAGGCGGGAAGAGGCGGAGGCATCGGCCTTGCGGCGCCACAGCGTGAGCCAGCTCATTTTCCTGCTCTCGCGCATCGATCGTTTCCCGCTCTCCGGATCACTCGGTCAAGGCGTATCCGTTGCGGACCAGCCAGCGACCGTTCTGACGTTCGATTTGCTTGACATCTTCCGGCTTCAAGGTATCTGAATATGTTAGCCTGCGTTCTGGGTCCGTTATATGTGTCGGACTCAAAAGCGTTGTCTTGTATTGATCGACCGGCAGTGTCTCCACGTCCTGGACGATCTCTTCGACGCGCGATTCATCTAGACCCAACAGATTGAACACCTCCCTTGCAACGTCCAGCGGGCTGTTCCTGTAGCGCTCGTAGCTGAATTCGTAGTGACTGTGCGGTGCCCAGGCATCGTGGAGCATTCGATTGTATTTTGCGTAGTTGGCTGGAGTCTCGTGCTCTCTGAGGAGATAAAACTTGCGCCGAGCCCCTGACGCAACCGTGTCACGCAGATCCCTTTTCGTGGTCAACACGATCGAGGCGATTTCGAGCACGTCATCCCTGAACTCATGGGTCTTGATGATTGTGGGTGATCTTGAATGGCGCGCCTTCTGAACGAAGCCCTCGAATTCAGAGTAGCCGGCAAGCGGTTCCATACCATTGGCCGCGAGGCCGAGGCGAACAATATTGAAAAGTGCCGTTGAACCGGAATGGCGCATGCCAGCGACAACCACAAACGGCGCGCTGTCCCCGTCATGTGCAAATCGCGCCGTCCTGGCCGTGGCCGGCCCTAGTCCAGGGTGCGCTTTAAAGACAGCCCGCGTTTCCACGTCCGCATGTCTGCCGGCCGGTGCCCTGGTACCCGGCTCGGCTCTGTAGATCTGACGGCGCTTGAGGCTCAGCACCAGCTCGTGGCGTACCAGCGCCATTTCCTCCCGCAACATGCCCAGGCTCGCACTCACCTCGTCTGGTGATGCCTGTACCCGTTTCAGCGTGTCATCCAGCGCAGTCACGGCGTCCGGCAGCAGGCCCGCGCGCGCGGCTTGCCTGATTTCGCGCGTTCGCGCCAGCAGGTCGGCATCGGCGCGCGGCTCGACATGGGCGATGGCCTTGCGGAAATGATGGCGTGCGGTGTCGGTTTCCTCCAGACCCAGGGCGGCGACCGCAAGGCTGTTATGCACGGCCGAGATCAGGATTCGCGACAGGATCGATCGGTCGCATCCCCAGTCCATTGCCTGATGCGCCGCAGCCCGCGCGTCTGCCGTCTGCCCCAGACTGGCCTGCGCCCCGGCGACAAGCGCCATGAGCTTTGCCCGGTCCGGATCGGCCGCGATCTCGGCTTCGTCAAGCGTGGCGACTTCCTCCCAGACCCCGTACTGCCAATGCGTCCGCGCCGTCTCGAGCCTGCGGCCCGTTACATGGAGGGCTGGTTCCGCAGGCGCGGCCGCAATCGGAACCTTCGGTGTCGCCGGTTTGCGGCGCGGGCGGCGGCGCGGCGCAGCCGGTTTCTCCGCGGCCTCCGACTGCGCCTTTCCCTTGCGTCGGTCTGTCACAGTCCGGGCTCCTTGAGAAGCAGGTCAGCGATCAGGGCGATCTGGCCTTCGGCCCGCCTCAGATCGTCGCGGCTGACCCGCAGCCTGTGGTCGCGCTCGGCCAGCGTCTTGTTCCGCGCTTCGAGGGTCGCCTGCGCCTCCGCCAGCGCTTTTTCCAGCCTTTCGGCGCGTTCCCCGGCTTCCTTCAGCGCCGCGTCGCGCTCGCTCAGGGTCTTGGCCCGCGCCTCGGCGTTGGCCTGCGCCTCCGCCCGCGCCTTTTCCAGCCTTTCGGCGCGTTCCCCGGCTTCCTTCAGCGCCGCGTCGCGCTCGCTCAGGGTCTTGGCCCGCGCCTCGGCGTTGGCCTGCGCCTCCGCCCGCGCCTTTTCCAGCCTTTCGGCGCGTTCCCCGGCTTCCTTCAGCGCCGCGTCGCGCTCGCTCAGGGTCTTGGCAAGTTCGTCGATGCGGGCCTCGGCGCGAGTCAGGGCGCGCGCGACGTGATCGGCGCGCAGATGCAGCACGGTCCATTCCGGATCGTCGGTATTGCGCGCCCTGACCGCGAACCCTTCCGCTTCAAGCCAGGCTTCCAGTTCGGCACGGGGGGTCGCATCGGTGTAGAGGACCTCTTCGGGGACATGCAGTTCGATCCGGTCGATCTGCTCCAGCAGACTGTCGCCCTTCAGGGCCTGCAGAATTTCCTGTTCGCTGCCCGGAGCCTCGAGGATCAGCCACGACGGCCGCGCGATTCCGCCAGCCTCGGCAACAAGCCGGGCCGGGGTCATGATCTGCACCGGCTGG
>JBJHCI010000116.1:0-6327 GCA_050485925.1 Maricaulaceae bacterium | reverse complement strand
GCTTCTGGCTGGCCAGCCGCTTGCCGAGGAGCTGACCTTCGATGCGGCTTACCGTGTCGCGGACTATTCCACTGCCGTGGGTACGGTCGGTACCTGGAAGCTAGGCCTGCTCTGGACACCAGTGGAAGACATCTCCTTCCGCGCATCACGTTCACAGGCCATCCGTGCGCCGAACCTGCGTGAGACCTTCATCACCAACCCGGCTGTGTTCCGCCCGGTTGATCCGTGTGATGCTTCGGAGCTGGGCAATGCGGCCAATCCGGCACTTCGTGAGGCGAACTGTCAGGCCGGCGGCAATGGCCTGCCGCCTCTACCGGCCGGCTTCACCGATCCGCTCAGCGCTCGCTTTGGTGGTGTTCTGGGCGGCAACGAATTCCTGACCGAGGAAACCGCCGACACCTTCACGGTCGGCTTCGTGCTGACACCGAGCTTCCTGCCCGGTTTCTCGCTGACGGTTGACTACTGGGATATCGAAATTCAGGACGGTATCGCAGCAGTCAGCGCACAGGAGATCGTCGACACCTGCTATGATGCGACCGATTTCCCGAACAACGTATTCTGTACGCTGTTCACGCGCGAAACTGATGCCAGCTCTGCCCAGTATGGCGGTTTCCGTTTCCTGAACCAGACCTTCGTGAACTTCGCCCGCATTGAGTCGCGCGGCTATGACTTCGCGGCCAGCTACGCCTTTTCCTTCTGGGAGAACGATTTCGGCATCCGCCTGATCGGCTCCAAGCAGGAAGTGCTGGACTTCTACACCAGCCGTACCGACCCGACGGCGGTTGATCCGGCCCTACGCGAGTTCCGCAATCCGGAATGGTCTGGCCAGCTCAATCTGAGCTGGCGCCGCGGGCCGCTCTCTGCCGGCTGGACCACGCTCTATCAGAGCAATCAGGCCGAATCGGGCGTTCAGATTGAGACGATCGACAATCTGTACGGCCCGGATGGCTTTGCCGGGGAAAGCTATGCCCATAACATCAATGCGGCATGGCAGGTGCGCGACAATGTGCGACTCTATGGCGGCGTGAATAACGTCACCGACCGCAACCCGTTCCGCACCACGGCTTCCTGGCCGGTTGGCCCGCGCGGTCGCTACTTCTTCCTGGGTGTTGAGGCAAACTTCTAGTCTGCCTCAACCACTCAGGATTACAGGATCGGGCCGGGGGAAACTCCGGCCCTTTCTTTTTCTGTCATGTCTCGGGAAAGCTCGTGAAATTTTCGCGCGCGGGATGAAATCCTTTGTCCGCCATGCCAGAGTGCGCAATTGGCGGTGTGTTATTGCGCCGCCTTTCGGGAGGACAGGACATGGCTTCACGCAGTCGGCTGGTACTGGCGCTGGCGGGCGCTCTGGCGGCTATCGCGCTCTTGTCAGGATGCGACCGCCCGGCGGACGAGACACCCGGCGAGGGTGCCCGGCTCGAGGCGCGCGCCCCCGATGCACCCCGTCCGGCACCGGAAATTTCTGACCGGTTTGAGTATCTGCGCTATGCCGCCGATGTTCAGGGGGATGCCCCGCGCCTGTGCCTGGTCTTCTCCGGCGCGTTGGACCCGGAAACAGATTACTCCGCCTATGTCGAGATCAATGAGCCGGTGGCGCTGAGCGTCGACGGATCGCGCCTGTGCGTTGGCGGGCTCTCTTTCGGCCAGACGCGTACGCTCACCTTGCGTGAAGGCCTGCCCTCCGCCGACGGGCGCCGGCTGGCCACCGAAGAACGCGAGACGCTGACCTTTGCCTCGCGGCCATCCTATGTCGGGTTCCCCGGCGGCGGGGTGATACTGCCGCGCGTTGATGCGGACGGGATTCCGATCGAGACGGTGAATGTGGAGACGGTCCGTGTGACCGTGACGCGTGTGACCGATCGCGCGCTCGCCTTCCGCCAGATTACGTCCGGCTTCAATGCAGCGTCTGGTGACTGGTACTGGTCAAGCTCTGAGGAGCGGCCCGGTGATGCGGGCTCGCCGGTCTGGCAGGGCGAGATGGACACGCCCGGGCCCGCCAACGCCATGACGACCACCGTCTTCCCGCTGGCCGACACGATCGGCACGCTGCGCCCCGGCGCGTATTTTCTGCGCGTGGACAATCTCGCCGAGATCGAGACTGACCGCTATGGCGAGTATGCTCGCGCCGAGCGTTGGCTGATCGTTACCGATCTCGCCTTCACCGCCTATCGCGGCACCTCCGGGCTGGATGTGGTCGTGCGTTCGCTGCAGAGCGGCGAGCCGCAATCGGCCGTCGAGGTGCAGCTCATCGCCCGCTCCAATGAGGTGCTGGCCACCATGCGCAGCGACGGGCAGGGCCGGGTGCGGTTTGACGAGGCGATTGTCTCGGGCCGCGAGGGCAACGCCCCGCGCCTTCTGATGGCCTACGGGCCGCAGGGCGATTTCGCGGTGCTGGATCTTGACCGTGCGCCGGTGGACCTCTCTGCCCATCCTGTAGGCGGGCGCGAGCGCGCTGAAGGCGCGGATGGATATATCTGGCTGGACCGCGGCATTTACCGGCCCGGCGAGACTATCCGTGCCTCTGCCATGCTGCGCGATGCGGAAGGGCGGGCTCTTACCGGACGAGCGGGCAGTTTCACCCTCTTTGCGCCCAACGGGCTGGAGCATGAACAGCACCGCTTTGAGGATGCCGCACGCGCAGGCGCGGTGTTCCATGATTTCGTGCTGCCACGTCAGGCTGCGCGCGGACGCTGGCGCCTGTCCGTCAGCGTGGATGGCGTTGGCGAGGTCGCAAGCCAGCCCCTCTCAGTTGAGGATTTCGTGCCCCAGCGCGTCGGGCTGACGCTCGATGCCGATACCGATACGCCTCTGCGCGCCGGTCAGACGCGCATTGTCGACGCCACCGCGCGCTTTCTTTACGGCGCGCCGGGAGCGGGTCTTCTGGTACGCGGCTCGGCGCGTATCCAGCCTGATCCCAACCCCTTCCCCGACCAGACCGGCTTCCGCTTCGGCCTGCACGATGAGCGCTTCTCCGAAACGGTGATCGATCTGCCCCACGCCACGGCCGACGGTCAGGGCCGGGCCTCCATTCCGGTGACGCCGGGCCGGGCGGGACGGGATTCCTCCCTGCCCTTACGCGCGCGCGCCATCATCACGGTGGAGGAACCCGGCGGGCGTCCTGTCAGTGATGATGTGCGTATCCCCTACCGCCCGCGCGACACCTATGTGGGCCTGCGCATGGCTGGTGATGAAGACACCGCCCGGCGCGGGCAGTCTGTCCGTTTTGAAGCGGTCGCGCTTGATGCTCTGGGTGAGGCACAGAGCCTCGATGCGGACTGGCGGCTGATCCGCACCGACTGGCAGTATGACTGGTACCGCACCGATAATGGCGACTGGCGCTGGCGACGCTCGCGCCGTGTGGTGCCTATCGAGGAAGGCCGCGTACGCCTTGATGGCGGCGAGGGTGGCGGTCTTGAAACCCCCTCGCTCGACTGGGGCGATTACACGCTCTTCATTTCGATTGATGGGCGCGATGTGGCGAGCTACGGCTTCTGGGCCGGGTATGGCGCGCGCCCTGTTGATGGCGTGGAAGCGCCTGACCGGGTGCGCCTTGCCGGTCCCTCGACCGCACCCACGCCGGGTTCCCGGGCGACGGTGGACATTATCGCGCCCTATGACGGGCTCGCCGAAGTGGTGGTTGCCACAGACCGCGTGCTGGAAACCCGCCATGTCGCGGTTAGCGAAGGCGGTAACTCGCTCGAACTGCCCGTGACCGCAGACTGGGGCGCGGGCGCCTATGTGATGGTATCGGTCTATACCGCGCGCGATGCGGCCACACGGCCCACCCCGCGCCGGGCAGTGGGCGTGATCCACGTGCCGGTCAATGTCGAGGCGCGTACGTTCGAGATTGTGCTGGATGCTCCTGAACGCGTCATGCCGCGCGAGCGCCTGTCGCTGCATGTGACAGCCACGGGCGGACCGGTGCGCGAAGGTGCATGGGTAACGGTGGCGGCGGTGGATGAAGGTATTCTGCTGCTTACCGGCTTTACCTCGCCCGATCCCACGCGCTGGTTCTTCGGCAAGAACCGGCTGGGTGTCGATCTGCTGGATGATTATGGCCGCTTGCTCGATCCCAATCAGGGACCGGCTGCGCCGGTACGTTCTGGTGGCGACGAGATTGGCGCAGCGGGCCTTTCGGTAGTGCCCACGCGCACGGTCGCGCTATTTTCCGGCCCGGTCCAGTTCGACCGGCAGGGCCGGGCACGCGTCGAGCTTGATATCCCTGACTTCAATGGAGAATTGCGCCTGATGGGGGTGGCCTGGTCGACGACCGGGCTGGGGGCGGCAAGCCGTCCGCTCACCGTGCGCGATGACGTGCCCGCCGAGCTGATCCTGCCGCGCTTCCTCTCGCCCGGTGACATGGCCGAAGCCACGCTGACGCTGGATAATGTCAGCGGCGGCGCTGGCAACTACACGGTCAGCTTTGCAAGCGAAGGCCCGGTCAGCTTTGCCCGTGACAGCATCGTGCGCAATCTGGGCGCGGGCGAGCGGTCCGATACGGGCGTTGCCATCGAAGCGGCTGAAGCCGGGATTGCGGAGTTGTCGCTGGATGTAGCCGGACCTGACGGGTTCGCGGTCTCGCGCAGCTATCCGATAGAGGTGCGTCCCGCCTTCCTGCCCTCAACGAACATCACCCGCGTCTCGCTGCGGCCCGGGCAGGGCTGGCAGCCGCCGTCCGATGCGCTGGCGGATTTCATTTCGGGCACGGGCAGTCTGCGCCTCTCGGTTTCCGCGACCCCCATTGATGTCGCCGCGATTTATGAAGCGCTGGCGGCCTATCCTTATGGCTGTACCGAGCAGGTGGTCAGTCAGGCCTTCCCGCTACTTTACGCGGGCCAGATGGCCGGGCTGTCGGGCATGGACATGCCCGCTGATGCTGAAGACACGGTACGCCGCGCCGTGGAAAGCGTGCTCGCCCGCCAGAGCGCGGACGGAGCGATTGGCCTCTGGCGCATTGGTGACGGTGCGGCGAGACCTTGGCTCGGGGCTTATTCGGTCGATTTCCTGATGCGGGCCTCCGAAGCCGGCTATGCCGTGCCCCGTGCGGCGCTGACCCGGGCACTGGATGCGCTGGCACCGGTTGCCAGAGGCGATCTCTGGGCCGCCTGGGGCTATGATGGCAGTGCACCGGACCCGCGCTGGAGCCGGGACACGCAGGAACGCATCACCCATCGCAGCTCGGCCTATGCGGCTTATCTCTTGGCCCGTGCGGGCCGGGGTGACCGTTCGCGCCTGCGCTATATGCATGACGAGATGCTGGGCGATATCGAGAGCCCGCTGGCCCGCGCCCACATTGCCGGCGGTCTTGCCGCCATGGGTGACAGGGCGCGTGCAGCGAGCGCGTTCGATGCCGCCATCGCCGTGCTCGGCTATCGCAATCAGGGTGACTGGTACCAGTCACCGCGCCGCGATCTGGCCGGTGTGGTGGCGCTGGCCGCCGAGGCCGGGTTCGACGATCTGGTCGAGGCGCTGACCGCGCGCATGGCGGCAGACCTGCCCGAGCCGGCCCGCCTTACCACGCAGGAACAGGCGTTTCTCCTGTTGGCCGCGCGCTCCATGGCAGGGGCCGCGGATGCCCTGTCGCTGGAATTTTCCGGCGAGGCGATGCAGGGGCGCACCGTGCGTCTTGATGCGGACGAACTCTCTGCGGCGGGCTCGTTGATCAATAGAGGTGAGCGCCCGGTCTGGCTGACCGCCTTTGCGCGCGGCGTGCCGTCCAGCGCGCCGCCTGCCGTCGCACAGGGTTTTGCGGTTCAGAAAGCGCTCCATGACCGCCGCGGCAACGCGGTTGATCCTTCTACCATAAGGCGCGGGGACCAGATCATCGTGTCGCTGACCGTGACCCCGCAGCAGACCCGACGCCTGCCGCTCATCATTGCCGACCTCCTGCCCGCAGGGCTGGAGATCGAAGGCGTGTTGCGCCCCGATGATGCAGGCGAGACCGGGCCTTACCCGTGGCTGGGGGAGCTGAACACCACCCGTATCTCCGAAGCCCGCGATGATCGCTTCCTGGCAGCCATCGACATTCAAGGGCGCGATGCGGTTCGGGTGGCCTATATGGTGCGTGCGGTGACGCCGGGCCGCTTCATCCTGCCCGGTGCGGTGGCAGAGGACATGTATGATCCGGAAGTCTTCGCACGGTCAGACGCCGGAGAGGCGGTGATCCGGCCGTGACGCGTCCGCGCTGGCATAGCTGGCCAAAAGCCCCTATCGCAGGGCTTGTTGCCGTGCCCGTGCTGGCGTTTGCGCTTCTGGCAGGGCTCGACCGCGCCCTGCCTCCTCCGCCCATGCCGGAGGTATCCACGCTCGTCACCGACCGGCAGGGCA
>JBJHCI010000115.1:0-6344 GCA_050485925.1 Maricaulaceae bacterium | reverse complement strand
GGTCCACACATTCTTGCAAGTCACCGAACAGGTGTGGCAGCCGATGCACTTGTCGAGATTGAGCACCATGCCGATTTGCGCGCGGATTCTCATTTCGCAAGCTCCTTCTCGCCATGCGGAACGTCCAGCCAGTCGACCTTGCTCATCTTGCGCACCACCACGAACTCGTCGCGGTTGGCGCCGACCGTGCCGTAATAGTTGAAGCCATAGGACAGCTGCGCGTAGCCGCCGATCATGTGCGTCGGCTTGAGGACAGCGCGCGTGCAGGAATTGTGGATGCCGCCCCGCTGGCCGGTAATCTCCGAGCCGGGCGTGTTCACGATCTTCTCCTGCGCGTGATACATGAAGGTTGTGCCTTCACGGATCCGCTGAGAGACAACCGCGCGGGCCGTCAGCGCTCCATTGGAGTTGAACAACTCGATCCAGTCATTGTCCTTGATGCCCGCCTTGGCCGCATCAATCTCGGAAATCCACACGACCGGACCGCCGCGGTTAAGCGTCAGCATCAGCAGATTGTCCGAATAGGTGGAATGGATGCCCCATTTCTGGTGCGGCGTGATGAAGTTCAGAAGGATTTCTGTCTCGCCATTGGGCTTGGCACCCTTCACATAGGTTGTCTTCAGGTCCACGGGCGGTCGGTAGACACACAGCGCCTCGCCGAAAGCCCGCATCCAGGAATGGTCCTGATAGAGCTGTTGCCGGCCCGTCAGGGTCCGCCACGGGATCAGTTCGTGCACATTGGTATAGCCCGCCGTGTAGCAGACATGCTCGCTCTCCACGCCCGACCAGATGGGCGAGGTGATGATCTTGCGCGGCTGGGCTACAAGATCATGAAAGCGGATTTTCTCGTCTTCCTTGGGCAGGGCGAGATGTGTGTGCTCGCGCCCGGTCTGGACTTCTAGCGCTTCCCAGGCCTTCACGGCCACCTCGCCATTGGTTTCCGGTGCGAGGATCAGGATGGTCTCGCAGGCCTCGATATCGCTTTCGATACGCGCAAGCCCCTGTGTAGGACCTTCTTCGCGGACCACACCATTGATGCGCTTGAGGAGATCGACTTCGTGACCTGTCTGCCAGGCGATGCCCTTGCCGGCATTACCGGCCTTATCCATGAGCGGGCCGAGCGAGATGAAACGCTTGTAGACGTTGGGATAGTCACGCTCGATCACGCTGATCTGCGGCATGGTCTGGCCGGGGATCGGCTCGCACTCACCCTTCCACCAGTCCAGCGCGTCGAACGGCTGGGCCAGTTCGCCGGGAGAGTCATGCTGGATGGGGGTGAGCACCACGTCGCTCTCCACGCCAAGCACTTCCGGGCAGACTTCGGAGAATTTGCGGGCAATCTCGCGGAAAATCGCCCAGTCCGATTTCGACTCCCAGGCCGGGTCCACAGCCGCGCCCAGCGGGTGGATGAAGGGGTGCATGTCGGACGTGTTGAGGTCGTTCTTTTCGTACCAGGTGGCCGTGGGCAGCACGATGTCTGAATAGACAGCCGTGGTGGACATGCGGAAATCGAGTGTGACCAGCAGGTCCAGCTTTCCTTCTGGGGCCTCGTCATGCCAGGCGACATCGCTCGGCTTCTGGCCGCCGGTCTCTCCCAGATCTTTGCCCTGCACACCATGGGCCGCGCCCAAAAGATGCTTGAGGAAGTATTCGTGTCCCTTGCCCGACGAGCCTAGAAGGTTGGAGCGCCACACGAACATATTGCGCGGCCAGTTGTGCGGATCGTCGGGATCCATGCACGACATTTCCAGCTTACCCGACTTCAGCGCGCTCACCACATGCTCGCGTGGATCAACGCCGGCGGCCTGCGCCTCGCGGGCCACCTGTAGCGGATTGGTCTTCAGGGCCGGGGTGGAGGGCAGCCAGCCCAGCCGTTCGGCCTTGGCATTATAGTCGATGAACGAGCCCGACCAGTCGCCGTCCGGCGCGGTGGGAGACAGAATTTCGTCAATCGCTACAGTTTCATAGCGCCACTGGTCGGTGTGGGCATAGAAGAAGGAGGTGGAGTTCTGCTGACGCGGTGGGCGAGCCCAGTCCAGCGCGAAGGCAAGCGGAGCCCAGCCCGATTGCGGACGCAACTTCTCCTGTCCCACATAGTGCGACCAGCCACCGCCGGACTGGCCCACACACCCGCACATGACCAGCATGTTGATGGCTGCGCGGTAGTTCATGTCCATGTGATACCAGTGGTTCATCGCCGCCCCGATGATCACCATGGACTTGCCGTTGGTCTTTTCCGCGTTCGAGGCGAAACCCCGCGCAGTGGCGATGATCTGGTCACGTGGAACAGATGTAATCGCCTCGGCCCAGGCCGGGGAATAGGGCTGGAGATCATCGAAATCAGCCGGCATGTGATCGCCGCCAAAGCCCTGATCGACCCCGTAATTGGCGAGGAACAGGTCGTAGACGCACGCAACCAGCGCCTCTTCGCCATCGGCCAGCGTCACCTTCTTCACCGGCACATTGCGGGTCAGCACGTTCGGATGGTCGGTATGAGCAAACCCGTTGCTGGCCTCGCCACCGAAATAGGCAAAGCGCACACCGGCCACTTCGTCATGATGGTCCTTCAGGCCGAGGGCGAGGTGTACCTCGCGGCCCTGCCCGTCGCGCTCCTCGAGGTTCCACTTGCCCTTGTCGCCCCAGCGGAAGCCGATGGAGCCGCTGGGCACGACAAACTGGCCACTGGTCTCGTCAAACGCGACCGTTTTCCATTCCGCCTTGTTGGCCTCACCCAGCGAGGCTTCAAAGTCGGATGCGCGCAGCAGACGACCGGGCACATACCCTTCTGCTGTCTTGTCCAACCGCACCAGCATGGGCAGGTCGGAATACTGGCGCAGATAATCCCGGAAATAGGGCACCTGCCGGTCGACATGGAATTCTTTCAGGATCACGTGACCGAAGGCGAGCCCCAGCGCAGCGTCCGTGCCCTGCTTCACCGCCAGCCACAGATCGGCAAATTTGGAGGCTTCCGAATAGTCCGGGCAGATCACCACCGACTTCGCACCGCGATAGCGCGCCTCGGTGTAGAAGTGGGCGTCCGGCGTGCGCGTCTGCGGCACGTTCGATCCCCACAGGATCAGGAAACCGGAATTGTACCAGTCTGCACTTTCGGCGACATCGGTCTGTTCGCCCCATGTCTGGGGAGAGGCAGGCGGCAGGTCGCAATACCAGTCATAAAACGAGCCACAGGCCCCGCCTATCAGCTGGAGATACCGCGCGCCGGCCGCATACGAGATCATCGACATGGCCGGGATGGGCGAGAAGCCGAACACCCGGTCCGGCCCCCAACGCTTGACCGTATAGGCGTTGGCGGCACCGATGATTTCAGTCACCTCATCCCAGTTCGACCGTACGAAACCACCGGCGCCGCGAACGCGCACATAGTCCTGGCGTAGTTCCGGCGTTTCCTGGATATGGGCCCAAGCCTCCACCGGCGTACGCGTCTTGCGGGCTTCACGCCACAGGCGCACCAGACGCGAACGCACGAGCGGGTATTTTACCCGGTTGGCCGAGTAGAGGTACCAGCTATAGCTCGCGCCGCGCGCGCAGCCCCTCGGCTCGTGATTGGGTAGCTCGGGCCGGGTGCGGGGATAATCGGTCTGTTGGGTCTCCCAGGTGACGATCCCGCCTTTGACGTAGATCTTCCACGAGCATGAGCCGGTGCAGTTCACCCCGTGAGTGGAGCGCACGATCTTGTCGTGCCGCCAGCGGTTCCGGTAGGCCTCCTCCCAGGTGCGGTCTTCGTCCGTGGTGACACCGTGACCGGACGAGAAGGTCTCCGTCTTGCGAGTGAAGAACATCAGTCTATCGAGCGTATGGCTCATTGGTTGATCCTCGTTTCAGCTTCCGGTCAGCAGGGATGGGCGGCGCCCCGGCGGGCGTACAGCCACCAGTTGAGCGCTACATTGAAGGCGAAGAAGACGGTCAGGCCGATGAACACTGGCGCTGCACCGCCGAAGACGGCGAACGCGCCGGCGAACAGCATGCCGAACAGGAAGGGGCCGTAGGCGGCGATGGCGGCTGTAAAACCGATCACGCCACCGGCCTGACGCGGCTCGAACAGCATCGGCATCTGCTTGAAGGTCGAGGCGTTGCCCACCCCAGCGAAGAAGAAAAGGGCCAGCATCGCGCCTACGAACAGGCCGAAGCTGTCCAGCGAGCTGGGCGTGACGGTGAGCGTCACCAGCATAGCGCAGACGACCATACCGATCCCCGCCCAGTGGGTGACACGCGCACCGCCCAGCCGGTCCGACAACGGTCCGGCGAGCACCCGGCTGGCCGAACCGACCAGCGGCCCCCAGAACGCCCAGGCGAGCGGATCAGGCGCGCCTTCAAACACACCATAAACCTCGCGGATCAGCAGCGGGAAGGTGGCGGCAAGGCCGGAGAACCCGCCGAACGTCATGATGTAGAGCGAGGTCATCGACCAGGTGTGGCCGCTCTTGAAGATGTCGAACTGGGCGCTGAAATTGGCCTTGATCGGCACCGACTTCAGCAGAAACCAGGCCGTGATCCCGAACACGGCGACAAACGGGATCATCACCAGCGGCGCGTTCTGCAGGTAGATCTGCGATTCAACGCCCGCGCGGGTCATTGTCTGCGGCTCACCAACCCAAGCCATTCCGCCTAAAAGGGCAAAGCCGATCACCCAGGGGGTGACGAACTGCACCACCGAGACCCCGAAATTGCCGACCCCGGCCTGGATCGCCAGCGCCGTACCCTGCAGACGCTTGGGGAAAAACAGGCTGGTCGACGGCATGAAGCTGGAGAAGTTGCCCCCGCCGAGACCGGCCAGGAAAGCAAGCAGCAGCAGCATCCAGTAAGGCGTTTCCGGGTTCTGTACCGCGAAGAACCAGCCCGTCAGCGGGATCAGTAGGGACAAGGTGGACAAGCTTACCACGTGCCGGGTGCCGAACATCGGCGTAAGGAACATGTGCACGAGGCGCAGCGTACCCCCTGCCAGCCCCGGCATGGCGGCAAGCCAGAACAGCTCGCTGGCGCTGAATTGGAAGCCGATCTGCGGCAGGCGCACCACCAGTGCCGACACCAGGAACCAGACGATGAAAGCCATCATCAGATTGGCCGTGGTGATGGTCAGCGTCGTCCAGGCTTGACGCTTACCGCCAGCTTCCCAGAAAGCCTGATTTTCAGGCTCCCAGCGCGGCAGCCAGGTACCTGACTTGACCACCGAATTGTCGTGTTTAGCAGACATCAGTCCTGTTCCTTTTAGCTGGGATCACTTGGCGTCAGCGGTTCGGGAAGGCAGCATCTGAAGCCGCTCAAGCGCCTTGCGCAGATCTTCCATGGACTTGAAGCGGGCGGTCAGCTGCAATCCGCCGCCGCGTTCGGCCAACTCGACTTTTTGGGAGTCGGCAAACAGGACAGCGAGTTCCGCCTCGGTCTCCTTTTTCACCAGCGCTTCGCGAGCAATCTCGCGATCGACCGAGGAAATTACGTATTCATCGCCAAACCCGCCTTCGGGCTCTTTCAGCCAGGCAAGGCAGATCAGCCAGCTGATGAATGCCCCTGCCGCGATGATGAAGAAGAACTGCTGCGGCGTGACGAACATGAAGATGAAGAGGTAGAAGACCGCGCCAACATTGCCGTAGGCCCCGGCCATGCCGGAGATCTGTCCGGTCACGCGCCGCTTGATCGATGGAATGATCCCGAAGGTGGCCCCCTCGGCTCCCTGCACGAAGAACGAGCACATGATGGTGAAGGCGATGGCAATGATCAGCGGCCAGTTGCTGTTGAGCAGCCCCATCAGAACGAAGCCAACGCCGATGCCGAACATATAAGCCAGCATCACGAAACGGCGGTTGCCGAAGCGGTCTGAAACCAGCCCGCCCATCGGCCGCGCGAAGAGATTGACGAAGGCGAAACTCGCTGCGATCAGGCCCGCGGCAGCGGCCGACAGCCCCCACGTCTCCTCGAAAAACATCGGCAGCATCGAGACCACGGCGAGCTCGGCGCCGAAATTGGCAAAGTAGGTGGCATTGAGCGCCGCGACCGACTTGAAGGGATACTTGTCGTCCTTGGGCACGCCCTTCTTCAGAATGGGTACGTTGACCCGGATGGCCTGTACGATCTGATAAGTGACTACGACCGCAATGGCGAAATAGCAGATCGCCGCCGTCATTGCGTCGATATAGCCCATCATCTCGATGCGGTAGACGAGGATGGAGAGTATCCCCACCATCGGAACGATGAAGATGCAAAGCATCACCAGGTCGCGCCAGCTCGACACCTCCAGTGCAGAGGCCTTACGCGGTTTTTTGTGGGTGTCGGCTTTTGGCCCGTCGGTAATGGCGAACCAGTAGAAGTTGCCGTAAACGGCCATAACC
>JBJHCI010000114.1:0-6379 GCA_050485925.1 Maricaulaceae bacterium | reverse complement strand
CGCGCAGGCCATGCACGCGGCGATCCGCGCGGCTTTCCCGGGCGCTGACAGGCACCGGTTGCGCATCCTTTATGGCGGCTCAGTCAAACCGGACAACGCGGCGGCGCTGCTTGCCTGTCCGGACGTGGATGGCGCGCTGGTGGGCGGAGCCAGTCTGGATCCGCATCAATTCGCACAAATCGTTAACCTATCTTCCTAATCGGATTTTCAGACTTAACTGCCATTTTCCATCCAAGAAGAGGGGGCGAAGCATTCCCTTCGCACGGATGGCACCATGAAGAATATCGATTACCGGCGCGCGTCGGTCTTGCTGTTTGATCCGGTGGGCGTGAACCTACGCAACACGCGTTATGCGCTGCACGAGATCGGATTTCGCGAAATCAGCTGCCTGAGCTCGATAACGGAGTTCAAGCGCCGTCTCGAAGACACCTCACCGGACCTGATCATCGCTGAGCTGGTCAACAATGAGACCGAGATGCTGCGGGCGGTCAAGGCGGTACGCGCCGGTGAGCTTGGCCGCAACCCGTTTGTGGTGTTTGTCCTTACCAGCTGGGTGCGCGACGGTGCCATGGTCAAGCACGCCATCAATTCCGGCGTCGATGACGTATTCATCCGCCCGTTTTCCACAGCTTTCGCTGAAGAACGTATCCGCACCCTGGTGCGTGCGCGCAAACCCTTCGTGGTGACCAGCGACTATATCGGACCTGACCGCCGCAAGGACGACGAGCGCTCGCGCGGCACGGCCCAGCCCATCGAGGCACCCAACACGCTGCAGGCGGTGACCGACGCCGATGAGGGTGCGCTTGATGAGGCCAATCGCTGGATTGCAGAAGCACGCCGGACTGTTGAGGCCGAGCGGGTAAAGCGCTTGTGCATGCGTCTCAGCGTTGGCGTTGAGGTTGGCGTGCGTGAGCTTGGCGAGGGTAATGATGCGGTGATGGACCTTGCTGACATGGTCCGCACGTCCAAGGAATTGCGTCTGCGGCTGGCCCGTCAGGGGGCAGGCGAGGCATCGCGGATTGCCTTCGCGCTCTATCAGGTGTGCGAGGAACTTACCGGTGAGGGCGGGTTTACCCTGGCCAATCTGAATCTGGTCAAGGAACTGTCCATGGGTGTGCTGGCGGCCTATGCCAGCCGGGACGATGTGGAGTCCTCGGTGGCCGAGATCGAGAAGACCGTGGAGACGCTGCGCCGCCGTCTTGCGCCTGTGCGGCAGTTGAAGAGTGGCGTTAACGAGGAGCCTGCGTTACAAAGCGCCGCAAGTTGATCCGGCGGCCCCGCATGCGGGCTGCCTCAAGCCCGTTGCAGGTTCCATGACCACCGTACTTCTCATTATCCAGATTCTCGTCGCTATCGGCCTTGTTTCTGTTGTTCTCATGCAGCGCTCTGAAGGCGGTGCGCTGGGTATTGGCGGGGGTGGCCCCGGCGGGATGATGAGCGGCCGCGGCGCGGCCAATCTGCTCACCCGCACCACCATGATCCTCGGCGCGGTCTTCATGGCCAATTCGATCGCGCTGGCGGTTCTGCCGACGCTGGACACCAGTGGGCGCTCCGTTCTGGATCGGGTGGGTGTGCAGGATGACGGCAGCGCGCTGCCCTTCCTATTCGACGATGAGGACGAGCTGCCAGCCACCGATGAGGCGCCGGTCGATGTGCCTGTGCCGTTCGAGGCGGAAGACGAGCCGTCAGACGACGAAGAGCCAGGGCGTTAGCCAGGGCCCGGACGGGTAATCGAAGCTTTTACACAATTGAGGGCAGGGCGCGGCTTTCGCATCCTGCGATTCTGCGCTAACCCGTCCTTCCATGCCGCGATATATTTTCATAACCGGCGGCGTGGTCTCGTCCTTAGGTAAAGGCCTCGCCTCCGCCGCCCTTGGTGCGCTTCTCCAGGCCCGCGGATACCGCGTGCGGCTGCGCAAGCTCGACCCCTATCTCAATGTCGATCCGGGCACCATGAGCCCGTATCAGCATGGTGAGGTCTATGTGACCGAAGACGGGGCCGAGACCGATCTCGACCTTGGTCATTACGAACGCTTTACAGGCGTGTCGGCCACACGCGGCGACAACATCACCACCGGCCGGATCTATTCCACCATCATCGAGCGCGAACGGCGTGGCGATTATCTCGGTGCCACCGTGCAGGTGATCCCGCACGTGACCGACACCATAAAGCGCTTCGTGCTCTCCGATCCGGGCGATGTCGATTTCGTGCTGTGCGAGATCGGCGGCACGGTCGGTGATATCGAGGGCCTGCCCTTCTTTGAGGCCATCCGCCAGCTGGGCCAGGAATTGGGCCGCGACAAGGCCATCTTCATCCACGTGACGCTGCTGCCTTTCATCAAGGCGGCCGGCGAGATGAAGACAAAGCCCACCCAGCACTCGGTCAAAGAGCTGCGCTCCATCGGCATCCAGCCCGACATACTGCTGTGCCGGTGCGAGATCCCGATAGATCCGTCCGACAAGCGCAAGATCGCACTATTCTGCAATGTGCCGGAGAATGCCGTGATCGAGGGCAGGGACGCGGCCTCGCTCTATGACGTACCGCTCGAATACCATGCGCAGGGGTTTGACAGCGTGGTGCTTGAGCGCTTCGGCCTTACCGATGCGCCAGAACCCGATCTCACGCGCTGGCAGGCGATTTCCAAGGCCGTGCACGAGCCGGACGGGCAGGTGACCATCGCCATTGTCGGCAAGTACACTGTGCTGATCGATGCCTACAAATCGCTGATGGAAGCCCTCAATCATGGCGGCATTGCCAACGAGGTGAAGGTAAAGCTGCGCTGGCTGGACGCCGAGCAGTTTGAAAATCCCGAAGCCTTCAGCCAGCTCGAAGATGTGCACGGCATTCTGGTGCCGGGCGGGTTCGGTGAACGCGGGGCCGAGGGGAAGATCGCGGCGGCGAAATTCGCGCGCGAGCGTAAGATTCCCTATTTCGGCATCTGCTTTGGCATGCAGATGGCCGTGATCGAGGCGGCGCGTCATCTCGCCGGGCTTGAAGGCGCGGGAAGCTCCGAATTTGGCGCGCCCGAAGTGCCGCTGGTCGGTTTGATGACCGAGTGGGCCAAGGGCAATGAGACCGAGCGGCGTTCGCGCGAGGGTGATCTGGGCGGCACGATGCGTCTGGGTGCCTATCCGGCAAAGCTGGTGCCCGGCTCGAAGGTACGCGCCATTTACGGCGATGAAGATATCTCTGAGCGCCATCGACACCGCTACGAGGTCAATATCGCCTATCGCGAGCAGCTGGAGGCGGCCGGGCTGATCTTCTCCGGCGTCTCACCAGACGGAATGCTGCCGGAAATCGTGGAACACGCCGACCACCCCTGGTTCATCGGCGTGCAGTTCCATCCGGAGCTCAAGTCACGCCCCTTCGACCCGCATCCGCTCTTTGCCAGCTTCATCGCCGCCGCCATGGAGCATTCACGGCTGGTTTGAGGGCACCGGCATTGCCCCCTTTCTGAAAAACACTGTTAAATTGCATAATGCATGTTATAGTTGCATTTGGCGTCCTGCCTTTGTGGTCTAGGTTCCGCTCTACAGAAGGAGGAGAATGATGATGAACCTCTTGCCGTTCCTCAAAACACGCCTTGGCAAGGTGGCTGGCGGGCTGACTGTTGCAGGTGTAATGGCCTGCGCAGCTTATGCGGCCAGCTGCAATCTTCCGCCTGAGTGTCAGGCGTTTTATGACGATCACGGTGTGTGCCAATACGTTGTGTGCGAATTCCGGGAAGTCACCCTCCACCACTGCTCGGAGTTCGGCTGCAGCTAGGCGCTGCGCTATCGGCGGAGCATGCGCGCCTGCAAGTCCTGGGCGCGCTCCGTCACGTTGTAAGGGGGCAAAATGCGGGGGAAGGTTCAGAACGAACCGCAGTCCGCGCCAGAGGTCCTACCGACTCATCTCAACAATATGTTCCGAGCCTTGATGTCGTCTGGCCTGCGGGCGGGACTGCGCATTAATGAAATTAACAGAAAAATGACACCCGGTCACGGCAAACCGAATCAGTGTGCTGTAACCGCACCTGCAAGACCGGGAGGCGTGTCTGCCCATGCCGATTGCCACCGTTTTCGTTCGCTCTGATGTGGAGCCGCTGGACGATAAATCCCTGGCGCGCCTCGTGCCCGCCTGGGCATCGCATTCAGGTCAGCCGGCCGGGCACATGACGGTCAATATCGTGGACAATATCGTCCAGGCCGGGGCCGGGTTCGCCCTGATGGCCTGGCTGGATCTGCCTGATCTCTGGCCGGGCGATGCCGTGGACGCCTTGCAGACAGGATTGGCCCGCGCACTGTCTGACACTTTCGAGGCGGAGATCGGCGAGGTGCAGGTGATCACGCGGGTGGTCGCATCGGGCCATGTCGTGGAAGATGGCGCGATTGTGCGATGGTCCGCATAGGCCAGTTGCCTTGACGGGGCCAAGCAGTTATACACCGCCGCTCACTCCGGCGGGGACGCCCCGCCGGCCCGTAATTCTTTGACTGTTGGAGAGGCCACGATGGCGGTCCCTAAGCGCAAAACCTCCCCGTCCAAGCGCGGCATGCGCCGTGGCCATGATGCCATCGGCACCACGGCCTATATCGAGGACAAGGACAGCGGCGAGCTGCGCCGTCCGCATCATGTCGATCTGAAGACCGGCATGTATCGCGGCAAGCAGATCCTGACGCCGAAAGAAGACTGATCCGTTCCGCGCTGGCAAGGCGCGACACAAACGGTCTTGATCAAAGCCCTGCGCGAACACCCGCGCGGGGCTTTTGTCTTGTCCGGCCCTCGTCTATGAAGCGCGCAAACCTTCCCGCACCCCATCCTTTCAAGGACGCATTCCATGACCGCCATCACCGACATCATCGCGCGCGAGATTCTCGACAGCCGGGGCAATCCGACCGTGGAGGTGGATGTGGTGCTGGAAGACGGCTCCATGGGCCGGGCGGCCGTGCCGAGCGGGGCGTCTACAGGCGCGCACGAGGCGGTGGAGCTGCGTGATGGGGGCGAGCGCTATCGCGGCAAAGGCGTACAGAAGGCGGTAGAGGCCGTCGAGGGCGAGATCTTTGATGCACTCGCGGGTTTCGAGGCGGAGGAGCAGCGCCGCATTGACGAGACGCTGATGGCGCTCGATGGCACGCCCAATAAAGCCCGGCTTGGCGCGAACGCCATCCTGGGCGTGTCGCTGGCCACTGCCAAGGCAGCCGCCCAGGCCTGCAACCAGCCGCTCTACCGGTATCTTGGCGGGGTCAATGCGCGCATGCTGCCCGCGCCCATGATGAATATCATCAATGGCGGCGCTCATGCCGACAATCCGATCGATTTTCAGGAATTCATGATCCTGCCTGTCGGCTTTGACCGCTTCTCCGAAGCCCTGCGGTGTGGCGCGGAAGTGTTCCACGCTTTGCGCGTACGCCTCAAAGCCGATGGTCATAACACCAATGTGGGCGATGAGGGCGGGTTCGCGCCGGATCTTCGCAGTCCCGAAGAGGCGCTCGACGCCATCATGGCCGCCATCGAGAATGCCGGATATAATCCGGGCGAGGATGTGGTGCTGGCGCTGGATGTCGCCTCCACCGAGTTCTACCGCGACGGCAAATACGTGCTGGAAGGTGCCGGCAAAACCTACGATGCGGCGGGCTTCACCGATTACATGAAATCGCTGGTCACCTCTTACCCCGTCATCTCTATCGAGGACGGGATGGCAGAGGACGACTGGGAGGGTTGGAACCTGCTGACGGCGGCGCTGGAAGGCGAATGCCAGCTGGTGGGCGATGATCTCTTTGTCACCAATCCGGCGCGCCTGTCGCGCGGCATCTCCGAAGGCGCGGCCAATGCGATCCTCGTCAAGGTCAATCAGATCGGTACGCTGTCGGAGACTCTGGATGCTGTCGAGATGGCTCTGCGTGCGGGCTATGGCGCGGTGATGAGTCACCGGTCCGGCGAGACCGAAGACAACACGATTGCTGATCTGGCGGTCGCCACCAATTGCGGGCAGATCAAGACCGGCTCTCTCGCCCGCTCCGACCGTACGGCCAAATACAACCAGCTTCTGCGCATCGAAGCCGAGCTGGGCTCCATGGCACTTTATGCCGGACGCCGCGCCATCGCGGCGGGGTGATTCGCAACAGACCAAAACCGATTCGGCTAACGCTTCCTTTACGCTATATGGCTAATCTCCAGACCGTACGATCCGCAAAAGGCGGACGGTGGATGGAGTAAGGCATGAACGCGCTAAAGCGGTTCATCCTGATCGCGTTGGGCGTTGGGGTTCTGCTTTATGCGGGCCATCACGCCTTTCACCCTGAGCAGGGGTTTGTCCGCTATGCGCTGGTGAGCGCGCGGATCGCGCAGGTGGAAGCCGAGCTGGCAGAGGTGCGCGCCGAGCGCATCCGCCTGGAGGAC
>JBJHCI010000113.1:0-6413 GCA_050485925.1 Maricaulaceae bacterium | reverse complement strand
GTGCCTGGCCAGCAGGGCGTGATCGCGCGAGGCAGGGTGGTCGAAATTGAATCGCGCGGCGTCGAAATCCGGCGACGCGCCATGATCGCCGTAATAATCATCTTCGGCCACCACGAGGGCGGTAAGCGGCGCGACCGCGCGGGCGGCGGCACGCGCGATCTCTGTCTTACCGGAGGCGGATCCGCCGCTCACCCCGACCAGAATACGGGCCTTGCTCATCAGGATTTATCGCTGCCTTCAGGGTCAGTGCCCGGATCATCGGGCGTGATGGGGCGGCTGGCCCTGTCCTCACGCCGGGGCGGTTCAGGGGCAGGGGTGACCTCCACGATTACGGCCTCGCCGGAGGCCGGTTCTTTCGGATCAGGTTTTTTCGGCGCAGCGGGCTTGGGGGCTTCCAGCAGCATGCGTTCCGGCACGGCCTCGGCGGCGATCTCGAAGCGCTCATGGCGCGGATGGATCAGCCTGTGCTCATCGCCCCAGGCATAGACCATGCGCTTCCAGTCATCTTCACTGAAGGCAAAGGCGCGGCCCTCGCCATCGATATCGGACCAGTCGGCCTCGCCCGGCGCATGGGCGGCGCGGGCGAGATAGCGCCCTGCCGCCTCCTCATCACCCTCCAGCCGGGACAGGCGCGCGGCAAGCGCACAGACGCGCGCGGTCAGCGGAGCGGAAGATAGAAGCGGGGTGATGGCCGTGCGTGCCGCCTCGATATTTCTCTGTTGCAGGGCGATATCGGTCAGCAGCAGGCGCGACTCCCGGTTGTCGGGATTGGTCTCGGCGAGTTCACGCAGGCGTGCGGCGCGCTTGGCCGCACTGTCGGACTTGCGTAACTCGCCATAGATTCGTGCAATCGCCGGGTGGGGCCGGGCCTTCCACGCCGCCTGTAATATCTCGGCGGCGCGGCGGTGTTTGCGCTGGCCGGGCAATAGCTCGCCTGCCAGTACCGCTGCCGGGGCAAAGCCAGGCGAGGCGGATGCGGCCTTGTCAGCCAGAGAGGCCGCCGACCCGCTATCGCTTTCCATCGTGGCGCGCGCCTTGACGGTGAGGATCACGGCACGGCGGCGGGTGGCCATGTCCGGGCCGATATGGCGGCGCTTCTCGCCTTCATTGAGGGTGGCCAGCGCGTCATCCCACTGTCCGGCGGCGATTTGCGCATTGAAGAGGCTGTCAAATGCCCAGCGCGCATTTCTTGCCTCGCCATAGGCCTTGCCGGCATGGGTGATCACGTTGCCGGTTTCGCCCTGCGTTTCTGCCAGCACCGACAGCCCGCGATGGGCAACCAGACGCGTTTTCGGATCTTCGAGCAGCGCTTCGTAATGCCCGCGCGCGGCCAGAAGATTGCCCGCAGCCTCGGCGGCCCGCGCGGCGAGCAGGCGGGAAAGCGCCGGGCGTTCCAGCAGGGCATCGGCTCTGGCCGCCTGCCGCACGGCCAGCTCGCCTTCACCGGCCGCGGCAGCAATGAGCGCGCGCTCCAGCGCATCCACGCCCTGCTCCCGGCGGCGGCGCTGGCGGAATTTGCGCCAGCTGTCAGGCGCGCTCCACGCTTTCGCGATCAGCCACCACAGCACGACCAGGAGAAAGGCGACCACGATCAGCACGCCCATAAAGAGTGCAAAGCTGGTCTCTGCCTGCCAGCCCATGAACTCAAACTGCGCCGTGCCCGGATTAAGGGTCAGCCAGACCGCGAGAATCGCGGTCAGCACGCACAAGGCAACGGTGAGGATGAGGCGGATCATGGCTTACCTATCCTTCAGCTTCGATTCCGGCCGCAAGCGCAGCGCGCAAGCGGGCAAGGGCAGTATCAAGGTCAAGCCGCGCGCGGGCGGCCTCCAGCCAGTCAGAAGCAGCATCCGCGCTTGCGCCTTCCAGGCGGGATATCGCCTCTGCCGCACCGGCAAGGTCACCGCGTTCCAGCCGCGCCTCTCCTTGTGCGACAAGGTTGATCGTGCTGTCTGCGCCTGTTCCGGCCGGGCGCAGTTCAAACAGGCCGAAAAAGCGCCGCGTCTCGCCGGACGCCGCGATGATGTCGCGGGCCGGAAAATCCTCGCGCAGGGCAGAGAGTGTCGGCACGCCGCGTCTGGCGAGCGGCTGCAGCTCGGCAAGGCCGGGCGCATTGCGCCAGAGACGGGCGAGCGCCGCGCGCTCGGCTTCGAACGGGTCTTCGCCCATCGCCGCTTCGCGCAAGGCGGTAAAGGCAAGGACGCGTGCTGCGCCCTGCTGAAGTTCGGCGGCATCGGCCCCGACGGCCCGGTCCCGCGCGTCGAGCGCCGCCTCCAGCGCGGCGATGCGCTCAAGAAGCGTGGTTTCCACTTCAGCTGCCGCCTCACCTGCCGCACGCCGGGTCTCGGAAGAGCGCTGATCCAGCGCGGCGATCTCCTCATCCAGACGGCGCTCCAGACGGGCGAGACGGTCATCCAGTGCCGACTGACCCCGCTCCAGCGGAGCCAGATCAACGGCTCGGGAGCCGCTTGCCCCGGACGCGCTCTCAGAGGCCGCTAGAGCCGCTTCCAGCGCGCGGGCAGCCGCAGCCCCGATTTCTTCCAGACGCGCTTCCAGCGCCTCTATACGGGCCGTAGCGGGCATGTCTGACGCGGAAGCATCCAGGCGGGCCTCCAGCGCTGCGACAGAGGCGCGAAGGCGCGATATTTCCTCATCAAACGCGCGCAGAGCTTCGGCCGGGACCGCGTCAGTAATCTCGCGTTCTTCCAGTGCGTTAAGGCGCGCGTCCACCCCCGTGAGCGCCGAAACCGTGTTCTCCAGCGCCTCAAGCCGCGTCTCTATCGCTGCGGAGGGTTCAGAAGGCGTGGGCGCATCGGGGCGCAATTCGCCCCAGAGCCAGGCGCCGCCTGCACCCGCCAAACCGGCCAGCGCGATGAAGAGGATGAAGCAGACAGCGCCCGCCAGCACGCGCAGGGCCATGCCGGAGGGTTTCGGCTCCGGATCAGCCGGCTCGAACTCGGCATCAATCGGTTCGGCCTCAAGGCCTGCCTCTTCGTCTGGTTTTTCGCCGCTTGTCATCGGGTATCCGCTGCGCGGGGTTCAAAGGGGTCTGGCCAATAGTCTAGGGTGCGCCGCCGCGCTTCGCTACCGCCCTTGATCGGCCAAAGCGCGGGCCAGCGCGGCCATCAGGCTGTCTTCGCTGGGTTCAGCGGCAATCCGCACCTCCAGTCCCGCACCATGTAGCGGCACGGCGGCGCGCTCTGATATCGCCACAAAGCCGAGACCCGGCAACAGGGCTGTCTCACCGGCTTCTGCCACCAGACGCAGGAAGCGTTCCGCCCCACGCGCAGAATGGATGAGCACCAGCGTGCCGCGCTGCTTCAGGGCCTCACGCGCCGCGCGGGTGAGGCCGCGGGCAAGGCGCGTCCGGTAGACCGTCTCGGTGGTTACTTCAAAGCCCAGAACCTCCAGCATACCGGCGAGATCCCCGGCCCTGTCCTCTCCGGAAAAGTGCGTGATGCGGCTCCCCTCAGGCAGGCGGCTTGCGATAAAGCGGGCCAGCGTCTCGGCGTCGCCTGCGCTTTCCTCCACGCGGGCGAAACCGGCCTCACGCGCCGCCAGCGCCGTACCTGCCCCCACCGCGAAGACAGGGAGATCCGCCAGCAGGTTCGGTCCCGTAAGGCTTTCCACCGCATTGGCGCTCGTAAACGCGATGGCGTCGCGCCCCTTCGCCCTGAACGCCTTGCGGGATCGGACCACCTGCGCAGCCGGGCTGGCGACCGGATTGGCGCCGAGCGCGGCCACGCCGTCCATGGAGCGCTGCGTACCGGGTCGGGTGCGGGTGACGATGACGGCAGGGCGCGTCATCATGAGACCGCGCCGAGCACCGCTTCCAGCGCTGCACCGCCTTCAGCTCTCAGACGCTTGCCGAGCGCGATCCCGGCAAGGCGGGCTGCTCCGGGATCGGCGTCGGGCAGGATGGTGGTATCGGCCATGCGCCAGCGCTGTTTGCCATCCGGCGAGAGCGCCTCACAAGTGATAGTGAGATCGGCTCCGTCCAGTACCGCATACGCCGCCAGCGGCGTGCGGCAGGACCCATCCAGCGCTTCCAGCACGCCGCGCTCGGCGGCGATGGCGATGGCAGTGGCAAGATCATGCAAGGGTTTGAGCAGGCGCGCGGCGTCTGCGTCACCCTCGCGGATGGTGATGCCCACCGCGCCCTGCGCCGGGGCGGGCAATAGCTGATCAAAGCTGACACCGGGCCATGCCCCTTCCGGCCTGCCCAGACGCCGTAAACCCGCCTTGGCAAGGAACGTCGCATCGATTGCGCCCGATTTCAGCTTCTCCATGCGGGTGCCGACATTGCCGCGCAAGAGCGAGACCTGAAGGTCAGGCCGGGCATGGAGCGCCTGTGCCTGACGGCGTAGCGAGGCCGTGCCGAGCCGCGCGCCTTCGGGCAGGCTTTCCAGCGTGCCTGCGCCATTCGCCGTCAGTAGCACATCGGATGGATCCTCGCGCGGCAGCACGCAGGCGAGCACCAGCCCCTCGGGCAGGCGGGTGGGCACATCCTTCATCGAATGCACCGCAAAGCGCGCCTCACCGGCCAGTTGGGCGCGGTCCAACTCGCGGGTGAAGAGCCCCTTGCCGCCAGCGTCCAGAAGCGCGCGGTCTGTGATCTGGTCGCCCGTGGTCACCAGCCCAAGGATCGGGAAAACCGCTTCCGCGTCCTCCACGCCATGCGCGTCGGCCAACCCGGACTGGACAATCTGGGTCTGGGCGAGCGCGAGCGGGGAGGTGCGCGTGGCTATCGGGAAGGGTCCCAACATGATCTCCGTGAGTTGTCAGGCGGGCGGGGCGCGGTTAACGGAATGTCATGGCCTTATCCCACACATCCGCGCGCGCGCAAGCCGCTGGCCCCATCACCGTGCTGGGGCTGGAATCCAGCTGTGATGACAGCGCGGCGGCCATTGTGCGCCTTCTCCCCGATGGTGGGGTGCAGGTGCTGGCCGAGCGGGTGGAGAACCAGAACACTGCCCATGCCCCGTTTGGCGGCGTGGTGCCGGAGATTGCCGCGCGCAGCCATGCCGAGCGGATGGATCATCTTGCCAGGGCCGTGCTGGCCGAGGCAGGGCTGTCCCTTGCTGATATGGACGCGATAGCGGCTACCTCAGGTCCTGGACTGATTGGCGGGGTGATGGCCGCCCTGATGACCGCCAAGGGGCTGGCGCTGGGCGCTGGCAAGCCGCTGATCGCGGTCAATCATCTTGAAGGCCATGCCCTCTCCCCGCGCCTTGTGGCGCCTCTCAACTTTCCCTGGCTGCTCTTGCTGGTCTCCGGCGGGCACACCCAGCTCTTGAGCGTGGAAGGCGTGGGTGAGATGACGCGCATCGGCTCCACGATCGATGATGCGGCCGGTGAGGCCTTCGACAAGTCCGCCAAGGTTCTGGGCCTTGGCTTTCCCGGGGGACCGCAACTGGAAAAGCTGGCGGGCAAGGCCAGCGATCCGTCCCGCTTTCCCTTGCCGCGCATGCTCGCCCACGACAAGAGCTGCAATTTCTCGTTTGCTGGCCTGAAGACAGCAGTGAAGCGCAGCTTTGATGGCCTTGAGGCACCCACCGACGGCGACCGGGCAGACCTTGCCGCCAGCGCACAGACCGCCATCACCGCCCATCTCGCCGAACGCACGGGCCGGGCCATGGATGTTTTCGCTGAACACAATCCAGACGCGCGCGTTCTGGTCGCGGCGGGCGGGGTGGCGGCCAACACGGCCATACGCAACGCGCTGGAAAAGCTGGCAGGGGAAAAGGGCTTTGCCTGCCTCTTCCCGCCGCTGAAATACTGTACCGACAATGCGGCTATGATCGCGCTGGCGGGCGCGGAGCGTCTGCGCCTCGGCCTCACCGATCCGCTGGACACACCGGCGCGCGCGCGCTGGCCGCTGGATGAGACTGCCGCGAGTGCCGATCCGCTGATAGGGTCCGGCCGGAAGGGACCAAAAGCATGAACGACACTCTCGGCATTATCGGCGCGGGCGCGTGGGGTACGGCGCTGGCACAGGCCGCAGCACGCGCCGGCACGCGCAGCCTCATCTGGGCGTTCGAGCCGCAAGTGGCAGACGCCATCAACACCGCGCATGAAAACCCGATCTTCCTGCCCGGCGTGACGCTGGACGCATCCATCCGCGCGACCAATGATCCTTCAGACCTCTCTGCCTGCACAGCCTGGCTCGTCGTCACACCCGCCCAGCACATGCGCGCGAGTCTTGAAGGCTTCGCCCCTCACTTACGCCCCGGCACGCCGGTAGCGCTGTGTTCCAAGGGCATTGAGCGCGGCACTCTCAAACTGATGAGCGAGGTGCTGGCCGAAGCCCTGCCGCACGCGATTCCCGCTGTCCTTTCCGGCCCGTCCTTTGCCGCCGATGTGGCGCGCTCTTTGCCCACCGCCGTGACGCTCGCCTGTGAAGATGACAAGGC
>JBJHCI010000112.1:0-6417 GCA_050485925.1 Maricaulaceae bacterium | reverse complement strand
ACGCGCTGGGCTGGGAGCGGCCGGTTTTTGCCCATATCCCGCTCATTCACGGCCCCGACGGCAAGAAGCTCTCCAAGCGCCATGGCGATCTCGGCGTGGAGGCCTATCGCGACATGGGCTATCTGCCCGAAGGCTTGCGCAATTATCTGGCGCGCCTGGGCTGGAGCCATGGCGATCAGGAACTGTTTTCCGATGCCGAGCTGATCGAGGCCTTCTCGCTGGAAGGGCTGAACAAGGCTCCGTCCCGGCTTGATTTCGACAAAATGGCCTTTGTGAACCATCACCATATGAAGCTGGCGGACAATGACCGGCTTCTGGACCTTGTGATGGCGCGTCTGGCGGGCCGGGACGACATTGTTTCAGCCGATATCGCCAAGGCCCGACTGCACGCCGCAATGAGTTCACTGAAAGAACGGTCAAAAACACTCGCCGAGATGGAAACGCAGGCTTATTTTCTGCTCCGGCTGCGCCCGTTCCCACCCGACGAGGCGGCTTCAAAACACCTGTCTGTCGAGGCGTTGGACCGGCTGTCCCGGCTGCGCTCCCGCCTCGCCGCACATGATGACTGGACGCCGGAGGCGATTGGGGAGGCGCTCAAAGCCTTTGCCGAAGCCGAAGGCGTTGGTTTTGGCAAGATCGGCCAGCCCTTGCGGGCGGCCATGACGGGCGGCGCGCCGGCGCCGGACATGGGATTGGTACTGGCCCTTTTGGGCCGCGAGGAATCGCTTGCGCGGCTGGACGACCGTCTGCAGGCATGAATGACAATCTGACGTGAAGGGATTGGACCGATGAAGAGCAAGGCCGAAAAGAAGGGCACTGCCCAGCTTACCCTTGAGGGCAAGACCTATGATCTGCCGGTATATGCGGGCTCTGTCGGCCCGGACGTGATCGATATCCGCACGCTTTATCGCGATGCGGGCGTGTTCACCTACGATCCCGGTTTCACCTCCACGGCGAGCTGTGAAAGCCAGATCACTTATATCGATGGCGATAAGGGTGTGCTGCTCTATCGCGGATATCCGATCGACCAGCTGGCCGAACAGTCCAGCTTCATCGAGGTCGCCTACCTGCTGATGCACGGTACACTGCCGAGCGCGAGCGAGCTTGAGACGTTTGACTGGACGATCCGTCGGCATACCATGCTGCACGACCAGTTTGACCAGTTCTTCCGCGGCTATCGCCGCGATGCTCACCCAATGGCGGTGATGGTGGGCACGGTGGGCGCGCTGTCGGCCTTCTATCATGACTCAACCGACGTGAATGACCCACACGCGCGCACGGTGGCCAGCCACCGCATGATCGCAAAAATGCCGACGATCGCAGCGCGCGCGTTCAAATACTTCGTTGGCCAGCCTTTCATCAGCCCGCGCAACGAGCTCGATTACGCGTCCAACTTCCTGCGCATGTGCTTTGCCGTGCCGGCTGAAGACTACAAGGTCTCCCCGACGCTGGCACGGGCCATGGACCGCATCTTCATCCTGCATGCCGATCACGAGCAGAACGCGTCCACCTCCACCGTGCGCCTGGCCGGTTCGTCCGGGGCGAATCCGTTTGCCTGTATCGCGGCCGGTATCGCCTCGCTCTGGGGTCCGGCCCATGGCGGCGCGAACGAGGCCGCCCTCAACATGCTGGCCGAGATCGGCTCGGTGGACCGTATCCCTGAATATGTCCGCAAGGCTAAGGACAAGGATGATCCCTTCCGCCTGATGGGCTTTGGCCACCGCGTCTACAAGAATTACGACCCGCGCGCCAAAGTGATGCGCACGACCTGCCATGAAGTACTGGGCGAGCTGGGTATCAAGGATGATCCGCTGCTGAACGTGGCCATGGAGCTGGAGCGTATCGCGCTGGAAGACGAGTATTTCGTCGAGAAGAAACTCTATCCCAATATCGACTTCTATTCAGGCATCACGCTGCGCGCGATGGGCTTCCCGACCGAGATGTTCACCGTGCTCTTCGCGCTAGCCCGCACCGTGGGCTGGATCGCGCAGTGGAGCGAGATGATCGAGGACCCAAGCCAGAAAATCGGCCGTCCGCGCCAGATCTTCACCGGCGCAGACGAACGCGCCTACGTGCCGGTCAACAAGCGCTAGGACACGCGCGGCATCATCAAAGAGCCCCGAACCGGTTCGCCGTTCGGGGCTTTTCTGCGCCGAACTCAGAGCGGCCCCAGCTCAAGCAATGCGCGCGCGGCATTCACGCTGGCCCGCGCATCTCCGCCCGCCATTTCCCGCGTCACCTCCTTCAGGCGCGCTGAAAGGGCCGCGCGGCGAACAGGATCATCCAGCAGCTTTTCCAGTTCGGGCACAAGATGCTCCGGCGTGGCCCGGGTCTGCAGGCGTTCAGGCAGTAATTCCTCGCCGGCAGCGAGATTGACCAGGCTGACATAGTCCGCCCGCATCAGGAAATGCCACGCAATCATCCAGGCCAGCGCGTCCAGCCGGTAGGCGACCACGCTCGGTACACCCATGCGCGACAGTTCCAGCGTCACGGTGCCGGAACAGGCGAGTGCAAGATCGGACGCAGCGAACGCATCCAGACGCTCCTCCGGCCCGACCAGCAGCAGGCCGGAGAGGTCATCGCGCGCCGCGAGGCGCTTTCGCACAATGGCGTCCACGGAAGGCGCGAGCACGCTGACAAGCCGCACATCGGACCGAGTTCGTACAAGGTCCGCCGCGCTGCCCGCGAAATCGTCGAACAGCGTCTTTACTTCCGAATTGCGGCTGCCGAACAACACTTGCACCACGCGCGCATCCGGTGCGATGCCGTGACGTGCGCGGAAGGCCGCGCCATCGCCTTTCAGCTCGCGCTCCAGCACCGGATTGCCAACCACCGTGACCGGCAGACCGTAGGCCTCGTAATAGGGCGGATCGAAGGTGTGGATCGCCAGCAGGTGATCCACCGCCCTGGCCAGCACCTTCGCCCGGCCGGGGCGCGTGGCGAAAACCTGCGGGCCGATATATTTCACCAGCCGTGCGTCAGGGCAGGCCTTACGCGCCTTCCAGGCCACGCGCAGCATGAAGCCCCAGGAGTCGATCAGGACGATCTGGTCTGCCTTGAAGGCCGCAGCGGCATCCGCGCAAGCCTGTGCCTTTTCATGGACTTGCTTAAATATCCTCAAGCCGTCAAACAGGCCGAGCACGGAGAGTTCAGACAGGTCGATATCGCTGGACACGCCCTCGGCGGCCATCGCCTCCCTGCCCGCGCCCGCTATCTCAACATCGCCGTTTTCGGCGCGCAGCGCGCGGATCAGTTCGGCACCGATGAGATCACCGGAGGTCTCGGCGGCCACTATGAATACCCGTATGGGACGTGCGCTCATCGGCTTGTCTGCTTGCCTGGCAGTCCAATGACGAACAAGCCGTTCGCGTCTGCGGCGCGCGCCACCGCCTCATGGCCGAGGATGAAGGCCGAACCGGCTTCGACCGCGATCCCCGCCAACCCTGCGCGGGCCGCCCCTTCCACCGTCTCCACGCCGACCACCGGCAGATCCACGCGCCGTTCCTGCACCGGCTTGGGGCATTTGGCGAGCACACCCCGGGGGGCTGCCTGCGTGCCGCGAATAGTGTCAGGCAGCCCTGCCACACGCGCAAGCATGGCGTCGGTCCCCTCCTGCGCCTCCACGGCCAGCACAAGGCCGTCGCACACCACAGCGCCCTGCCCGATATCCATCGCGCCGATCGAGGCTGCAATCTCCATCGCTCGCGCCGCGTCCATCATTCCGGTTTCGTCCGGAGAGACGGCACCCAGCACACCCTCAGGCGCGAGCAGGCTATCAATCAGCGCATCTGCACCGATCACGGCAAAACCTTCGTCTTCGAACGCCTTGACGACCGCGCGCAGCAGGGCGTCATCGCCCTTCACGGCCGCGGCAATCAAACGGGGCAGGAGTTTCGCGCCTTCCAGGTCCGGGATAAGGCTGCGGAAGTCCGGCCGGGTCACGATCCCGGCAAAGCAGACTGCGTCGCACCCGGTCGCCCGAAGATCGCGCACCACATGGCCGAACTGGCCGAGGGAGCGCTCCACCGGCGCGTCGTAGGCCTCGGTTCTTGCGAAACCGGAAAGCGCGATGACGCAGCCCAGCCGGCCATCGGCCTTCGCAGCGTGTGCGACATGTTCCGGCAGTGCCCCGCCACCGGCAATGAGGCCCAGACGCGTCCAGTCCGTGGTCATCGCGCTCAGCCCTGTTCCGGGCCGCACAAGGGACGGGCCGCGGGGGCCTTCACGAAATCGACGATTTCCATAACTTCGGGGCGATGCTCGAACAGGCGGCTCGCATCGCCGACCCGCTCGGAGAAGGCCCCTTCCGCCGCGAAAATGAGGCGGTAAGCCGCACGCAGGTCATGAATGAGGTCTCTGGAGAAGCCGCGCCGTTTCAGTCCCACCAGGTTGAGCCCGGCCAGATAGCCGTGATTGTCCACCATGCCATAGGGGATGATGTCTCCCGTCACCGGCGCGCCTCCGCCCACAAAGGCATAACGTCCTACCCGGCATTTCTGGTGGATGGCGGAAAGCCCGCCCATGATCACATAGTCCCCGATCGTCACCTCTCCGCCAAGTGTGGCGTTATTGGCGAACACGACATTATCTCCCACGATGCAGTCATGGCCCACATGGGAGCCGACCATGAAATACCCGCCCGAGCCCACACGGGTAATCGCGCGCGCGCCTTCTGTACCCAGATGCATGGTCACGTGCTCCCGGATCACATTGCGTGCTCCGATGACAAGGCTCACATCCCCGCCCTTGTATTTGAAATCCTGCGGCGGTGAGCCGAGCGCCGCAAAGGGATGTACGATGCATTCCTCTCCGAGCGTGGTCTGACCCAGCACACTGACGTGCGAGATCAGGCGCACCCCGTCGCCGATGCGAGCCCTTGCCCCGACATGACAGAACGGGCCGATCTGCGCACCCGCGCCGATCTGCGCACCCTGCTCAACAATGGCACTGGGGTGGATAAGCGTGCTCAACTTGCGCAACCTTCCTGCTAAGCGTTCTGTGCCGATGTGGCGGCAAACGCCGCCTCGGCAACTTTCTTGCCGTTGACCAACGCATCGCCTTCGAACCGAAAGATGCCGCGCCGCGTGTCAATAACCCGTACCGGCATTTCCAGCACATCGCCCGGGCGCACAGGCCGGCGGAAGCGGGCCTTGTCGACCCCCATGAACAAGATCACCGTGGTGTTGATATCGGCGTCCAGCGTCTTGGACATGAGCACCGCGCCGGTCTGGGCCAGCGCCTCGATGATCAGTACACCGGGCATGACCGGAAACCCGGGGAAGTGTCCGGCAAAATAGGGCTCACCAGCCGATACACACTTTATTCCGACAATGGATTCGCCCGTCCTGTAGGAGTGCGCGCGGTCGATCAGAAGGAAAGGGAAACGGTGCGGTAGCCGCGCGAGAATCTCGTCAGGACCGATTTCTCCGGCATCGTCGCTCATCATGTTTCCCTGCTGCTGCTGGGCGGCCTAGCGTTCCGTGCTGTCTTGGCCCGGGTGGTTCTTACCGTCAACACGCGCGGGCTTCTTGTCCACCTGTTTGCGGATGAAGGCGAGCTCGCGCAGCCATTTCTGGATCGGCTGCGCCGGTATGCCGGCCCATGTCTCGCCTGCCGGCACATCCTTGGAAGCAGCCGCGCTCGCGGCGAGGCGCACGCCATCGCCGATATCCACGTGCTGCACCACACCGACCCGGCCGCCGAACTGGACGCCCCGGCCGATCTTTACACTACCGGAAACGCCTGCAAACGCCGCCATCAGCGTATCCTCGCCCACCTCCACATTGTGGGCGATATGGCACAGATTATCGAGATGGACCCGGTCACTCAGAACCGTGTCGCCAAACACGCCCCGGTCGATGGTGCAATTGGCGCCAATCCGCACACCATTGCCGATGACGACACGGCCGAAATGCGGCAGATCGGCCAGCCCCTCATCGCCGGCCATAACGCCAAAACCTGATTCACCGATAATCGCTCCGGGCCCGATCCGGCACCGTTCGCCGATTATCGAAAACCCTATCACGGCGGTCGCACCGATCCGGCTGCCAGCGCCGATTACGACGCCTTCGCGGATCACAGCATTTGCCTCGATCTGCACCCCTGCACCGATTTCGGCACCAGCGCCGATCACCACGCCCGGTCCCAGCCGCGCATCGGGCGCAATCACAGCCTCCGGCGATACGGCCTGCTTCTGCTCACCCGATTGCGGACGTACAAGTTGAGCCGCAACCTGACGGAAGGCACTTTTCGGATTGGGATGGGCAATATAGGCCACACCCGCAGCCAGACTGGTTAGCGGGGCTGGAAGTCTTGGGCCGATGATCAGGCCCGGACGAGTCATGAGGGCGTCGGACAGCCTGGCGGCATTCACAAATACCAGCTCGCCGGGCAAGGCTTTGTCGGCGGCCCCGACCT
>JBJHCI010000111.1:0-6419 GCA_050485925.1 Maricaulaceae bacterium | reverse complement strand
ACCGAACAGCTCGACAGGGAAGGTGCGCTCTATGTCAGCGAGGAGCTGTTTGACGATTTCTATCTCGGCTACGGCTCCAGCTATCCCGGCCTGATCGGCGCAATTCCCTATCTCTTCGAGCAGAGCTCGGTGCGCGGCATCGTGCAGGAAGGCGAGTACGGGACGTTCTACTATGACCACAAGGTGGGCCAGCAGGCGCGTGTGGGCCTTGCGCTCATCCGCTCTGCGCTGGCCAATCGCGAGCAATTGCTGAGCTTCCAGCGCGACTTCTACCGGGAGAGTACGCGTCTTGCGAACGCCGACCCGATCATCGCTCATGTCTTCTCCTCGCGCGATGCTGGCCGGCTTGGCGACTTCCTGGATATGCTGGACGTGCACGGGATCGAGGTACGCCGCCTGTCTCAACGCACGCGCCTGAACGGCATCGATTTCGACCCCGAAACCTCCTATGTGGTGCCGGTGCGCCAGCGCGAATACCGTGTTGTGCAGGCCCTGTTCGAGACCCGGATCGTGGAAGGCACGACCGAGTTCTACGACGTGTCGGGCTGGACACAGCCTCTTGCCTACGGGCTTGATTTTGCGAGCGTAAGAGCGGGGCTCTTCGCGCCCAACCTGGCGGGCGAACGCGTCACGCGCCTGGAGCGCGCCGCGCCCGAACCGAGCCGGACGCCTTACGCCTATGTCATTGACTGGACGCATTTTTACGCGCCCCGCGCACTCAATCGCGTACTGCAGGCAGGCCTGCGCGCGCGCATGATCCCCGGCGGCACAACCGTCACCACAGCCGATGGCACCGCCTCAGTCTCGCGCGGCTCGGTGGTAATTCCCGTTCAGGGTCAGGATCTTGCGCCGGATGCCATTCACGCCCTCATGGCCCGTGCGGCCGCCGAGGACGGGGTAACGATCCACGCTGCCATCACCGCCGATGTACGCGGCGGGCCGGACCTTGGCAGCTTCTCCAGCGCCAATGTGCGCCGTCCTGAAGTGCTGCTGCTGACCGGGCGCGGCACCGATGTGAACGCGGTCGGCGAGATCTGGCACCTGCTCGATCATGAAATGCACATGGCCGTTTCCATGATAGATGTCAGTGAGTTCGCCCGTGCGGACCTGTCGCGCTACACCCATCTCATCATGGCCAATGGCGGCTATGGCGCGCTGGGTGAAGACCAGGCCGAACGCGTTGGCAGCTGGATCAGCTCGGGCGGCATTTTCCTTGGCATTCAGGGTGGGGCGCAGTTCGCCATCCGCCATAACCTGACCAGTGCCACCCTCGCCGAGCGGAGCGGAAACAATAGCGCAAACAATGGTGTAGCGCCGCAACCCTATGAGGACATCAACACCTGGGACACGGTGCACGGCATCTCCGGGGCGATCTTCGCCAGCCAGATCGACCTCACCCACCCGCTCGCCTTCGGGCTGACCTCGGAACGCCTGCCGGTGCAAAAGGAGGGCACGAACGGATTTGCCCAAGGCGACAGCCCGTTCTCGCTGCCGGTACGCTATGCGCGCAACGGACTGTTGTCGGGCTATGCCTCACGCCAGAACATTGAGGCGCTGGAAGGACAAGGCGTTGTATTTGCAGAGAGACGCGGCTCCGGCTCGGTGATCCTCTTTGCCGACAATCCTTATTACCGCGCCTATTTCCGAGGCTCGGCGCGGCTGTTCACCAACGCCATCATTTTCGGGGACAGCTTCCGTAACGCCCGACGTCGCGGAGAGTAAAAAGCGCAAGCAGCGTCGTCATTTAGCGTGACGGCGCTGCAATTCCTCCGCCACATCGGTGAGGGATAAGCCCCGCGCCTTCAACAATACCATGAGGTGGAAGACGAGATCGGCCGCCTCACCGGTCAGCGCAGCATCGTTTTCGGCCACTCCGGCCAGCGCGGCTTCCACACCCTCTTCGCCGACTTTCTGAGCTATCTTGTTGATCCCGCTGGATAAAAGCCGGGCGGTATAGCTCTCCTCGCCGCCCGAGGCCGCGCGATCATCGATGATCCCGCAGAGCTGGCCGAGGAATGCGAGGACAGGTCCGGGGATATCTCCAAAGCACGAACGGGTGCCCAGATGGCAGGTCGGGCCGTCGGGCAGCGCCTGCACCAGCAGTGCGTCGCGGTCGCAATCGGCGGCCAATGACACCAGACGCAGCACATCGCCGGAGGTTTCGCCCTTGGTCCAGAGTCGGTTTTTTGAACGCGACCAGAAGGTTACGAGCCCCTTCTCCTGCGTCGCGGTCAGCGCTTCGGCATTCATATAGCCGAGCATCAGCACCTCACCGGTGAGGCTGTGCTGCACGATGGCAGGGACCAGCCCGCCGCCCTTTTCAAAGTCGATAGCCTCCGCCGGAAGCGGGGATTTCCCGGTCAACATACGCGGACCTCGATTTCTGCCTCTGCCAGGGCCGTTTTCAGCTCTGCAATCGCGATAATGCCTTTATGGAATACGCTCGCAGCGAGCGCGCCATCGACATTGGCCTCTTTGAAAACGGCCTCGAAATGGCTGACCGCACCGGCCCCGCCGGAGGCGATAAGCGGTACAGGACACACCGCGCGGGCGGCGATTAGCTGTTCGATATCATAGCCTTCGCGTACCCCGTCCTGGTCCATGCAATTGAGCACGATCTCGCCCGCGCCGCGAGCAACCGCCTCGGTGATCCAGTCCAGCGTAGCGCGGTGACTGGTCTCGGTCCGGTCCGGATCGCCGGTATATTGATGGATGCGCCAGACGCCATCGATCAGGCGGCTATCAATCCCCACGACCACGCATTGCGAGCCGAACTCGTCTGCCAGTGCATTGATAAGATTGGGGTTTTCAAGGGCAGGCGTGTTGGCCGAGATCTTGTCCGCCCCGGCAAACAGACGCGCGCGCGCCGCCTCCACCGAGCGAATCCCCCCTGCGACGCAGAAGGGAATGTCGATGGCGCGCGCTACGCGGCTCACCCATTCAGGCTCCACCTCGCGTCCTTCAGGGCTTGCGGTGATGTCGTAAAAGACCAGCTCGTCCGCGCCCTCCTCGGCGTAACGTGTTGCCAGACCTACGATATCGCCGACATCCACATGGTCACGAAAGCGCACACCCTTCACCACGCGCCCGTCACGCACATCAAGGCAGGGAATGATGCGACGGGCTAGCATGTCAGCGCCTCTTCCAGCGTGAACCGGCCCTCATAGAGCGCGCGGCCGATGATCACCCCGCCCATTTTCAGGCGCTTGGCCTCGCGAATGTCATCGAGCGTCGCAACCCCGCCCGAAGCCTGCCAGGCAATGTCTTTGCGTGATGTCACAAGGTCCTGGTAAAGCGGGATATTCAGCCCCTGCAACATGCCGTCCCGGCCGATATCGGTGACCAGCGCATGGGCGAGCCCGGCATGGCGGTATTGCGCCAAGAGCTCACCGAGCGTGGTGCCGGCCTCTTGCGTCCAACCCTTCACCACCGGCACGGGCACGCCATTTTTCAGCTTCACATCGAAGGCGGCTGCGATATGGGCCGGGCCAAAGCGGGAGAGCCAGCCGGTCACGCGCTCCGGCTCGGTGATGGCCAGCGAGCCGATTACCACCCGCGCCGCACCGGATTTTATGAGCGATTCAATGTCTTTGGCCGAGCGCACCCCGCCCCCGGTCTGTATCCTGATGCCCGTCCCGGCGATGGCCTCCACAAGGTCCAGCTGACGGCGCTGGCCATCGCGGGCACCGGACAGATCAACAAGGTGCAGCCATTCCGCCCCGGCATCGAGATAGCTTTTCGCGACGGCCACCGGGTCGCCGCCATAATCGGTGACGGCGGAGAAATCCCCCTTTTCAAGGCGGACCACACGCCCGTCGAGCACATCAATGGCCGGATACAAGAACACGCTGCTACCCCTTGATAAAATTGGCTAAAACCTGAGCGCCCGCCCTGCCGGAACGCTCGGGATGGAACTGGCATCCGGCCACATGACCGCGCCTGGCCACCGCCGTTATCCGCCCGCCATAGCTTGTCGAGGCCACGGTATGGGGCCCGGCGGGCACGTAATACCCGTGGACGAAATACATCCTTGTCCCCACCTCTATCCCCGCAGTTAGCGGCTCACGCTCATGGATTTCTTCCAGCGTATTCCAGCCCATGTGCGGCCACGGGCCCATGCCCGCCGGGTCAAGACGGATGACGGAGCCGGGGATCAGGCCCAGCAAAGGTATGGATTTGCCACGGCCGCTATCCTCCGCGCTATCCTCGAACAAGAGCTGCATCCCGAGGCACACGCCCAGCAGCGGACGGGTGTCGGAACGCAGTTTTTCCGCCCATCCGCTCTTCTCAAGCGCCGCCATGGCGGGGCCCGCCGCCCCCACACCGGGGAGGATAAGTTTCTCCGCACGCCTAGCCTCGTCCGGGTCACGGGCGAGGATAGGCTTGACGCCCAATCGCTCCAGCGCGAAGCGCACCGAAGCGATATTGGCGGTCGAGGTATCGATCAGGGCGAGGGTCATGGGATCATTCCCTTCATCCTCCGGCCGCGAAGCGGTCCGGGGGACCCATGCCTGCAAAGTGCATGAAGTTCAGACGTTTGAGGTATAGATGGCCCGGACAAGCCGGGCCATGACACGGGTTTGTTGCTGTTCAGCTTTACCGGCGTTTTCCCGGCGAACGCCGGGATCCAGAAAAGAGGCTGGGCACCGGCTTTCGCCGGTGAAACGCGGGATAGAAAAGCTGCAAAAATCATCACAGCACCCCCTTGGTGGAGGGGATAAGATCGCCTTCCACACGCACGCCCTGACGCAAAGCGCGGCCGAACGCCTTGAAGCAGGCCTCGATCATGTGGTGGGCATTGTCGCCCGACACCTCGACATGGATGGCGGCCTTCATGGTTTCGGACAGGGAGCGGAAAGCGTGGGCGCACATTTCCACCGGGAAATCCCCCACCCGCTCGCCGGGGATATCCCCGTCAAAGCGCACATAAGGACGCCCTGAAAGGTCGACCCAGACGCCCGCGCGTGTCTCGTCCATGGGCAGGGCAAAGCCAAAGCGCACAATGCCCGCCTTGTCGCCCAGCGCCACGCGGATCGCCTCGCCCAGCGCCAGGCACACATCCTCGATCGTGTGGTGGGTATCGACCTCCACATCGCCTTCGCAGACCACGTCAAGGCGCACCCCGCCATGACGGGCAATCTGCTCAAGCATGTGATCGAAAAAGAAAACGCCCGTTTCAAACCGACCGCCCGGCTCGCCATCAAGGTCGAGGAAGAGCGCGATATCGGTCTCTTTGGTGGTGCGCCGTATGCGCGCCGTGCGGGCCGGTTTCAGCCCGCCCAGATGCGCGGCCAGGGCCTTCACCTCGGCCAGTGAAAACAGCCAGGCGGTAAAGCTATCCTCAGCTTCCTCCAGCTTCAGGCCGAGGGCGGCGAGTTTCCGCCCCAATTCCCCCTTTTCTTCGGCGCGAAGACGGATGTTATCCCCCGCACTGTCCGCCACCGCGCCGGTCAGCTCGGCCATTCTCGCGGCGCATGAGCATGTCAGGCTAACGCGCTCATCCCACTCGGCTTTTGCCGCCGCGAGGGCCGCTGGCGTGAGCCTGGATAGTATTTCGGGGCCGAAAAACAGGTTTTTAGGGGGTGATTCCGTCCCCAGTTTTGCGGCCAAACCCGTTTCGCCCGTACTTATCAGCACTGGCGCGGCGAGATCGCTGCCGAGGCGATAAAGCGTAACCCCTTGGCTGGACGGCGATAACAGGGCCGCGACGCCCTCGGGCAGGCGGCTCTCATCGCCCCGCTTATCCACACATGTCAGGGCTTTTTGCGCCGCAGCAAGATTGGCGGTGAGGACCAACGTCTCGGAATCCGTCCCTAGGATCGCCGCGCAGCGCTCCAGGATGGAATAGGAGGATAACTCCGCCCTTATCCCCGCCCCTTGCGAGAGGTCTATAATGGCGCTCATGTCAGATCCTCCCCTCTTCCGCCTTCTCGCGCCGCACCGCCATGGCGAGCCGGTGCGCATCGAGCCCTTCGAGGGCCGCCAGCCGCTCGACCACCGGGGCGATGGCGGCCGCCCCGCGCGCATCGAAACGCAGGACGCTGGTCGTCTTCTGGAACATCTCGACTGTGACCCCGCCATAGGCTCTGGCAGCCCCGGCCGTGGGCAGGGAGTGGTTCGGCCCGGCGGCGTAGTCGCCAGCGGCCTCGGGCGTCCATGGACCGATGAATATGGACCCGGCGTGGCGGATCTGAGCGCAGATCGCTTCCGGGTCGGCTGTCTGGATGATGAGGTGCTCGCCCGCATAGGCATTCGCCGCCGCCACCGCGTCCGCTTCATCCCTTACGAGGAATGCCTTCGACGCGCCAAGCGCCGCCGCCGCAATGTCACGCCGCGGAAGAGCCTCAAGGCGGGCTTTGAGAGCGCCTTCCACCCTTTCGACGAACCCATCCGAGAAGGCGATGAGAACGACCTGAGCG
>JBJHCI010000110.1:0-6435 GCA_050485925.1 Maricaulaceae bacterium | reverse complement strand
GGCCTACGGGCCGGGTTCTGAAAGCCGGGTGACCATCGGTGTGGTGATCTTCACCGGCGTGCTGGTGGCAACGCTGTTCACCCTGTTCGTCGTGCCCACGGCCTATGCGGTGTTTGGCAAGTACACCAAGACCCCGAACTGGGTGTCACGTCAGCTGGCCAAGGAAGCGCGTGAAGCCGGCCAGGAACTGCCTGGCGAGCGTGATCCTGTACAGCAGCCGGCGGAGTAGGCGGACAGCCTAACGCGCTGTTTCCACAGCGAGGAAAGCGATCAAGTCCGCTCGGTCGCCTTCATTGCGAAGACCCACAAAGCTCATCCGGTTGCCGGGCAGATAGGTGCGCGGATTGGCCAGCCACTCGTCCAGCTCGGCCTTGGTCCACACAAAGTCGGCCTCCTCCAGCGCCCGCGAAAAGCGGAATCCCTCCGCACCGCCGACCTCGCGCCCGAACATGCCGTGCAGGTTGGGGCCAACGAGGTGGCGGTCGCCATCGCCCAGCGTATGGCAGGTCGCACAGCGTCGGAACAGACGGCGGCCATTATCCATATTGGCGGAAGCATAGGGCTCGCCAAGGGTAGCCAGGATGGCCTGAATTTCTTCCGGGCTTGCAGAGCTTTGCGGCTCACCGCCATGCGTCTGCGGTTGCGGGCCGGCCGCCGGAGCGGCGTCTTCGCCGGCATCGCCGCACGCCGCAAGAAGGCTAAGTGCAGCACCAGCCACAGCAAGGCGTTGAATCAGGCGCATGGATAATCTCCCGGCAGTGGATTCTGTCTTGTCCGGACATTTCGTAGCGTCAAGCGGGCGCCTGATCAATTGCTACGGGCGCTTTCGCCCTGCGGCGTTCAGGCGTGTCTGCGCGCTGTCAGAATGAAGACAAAGCTGCCCTCGAGCGTCACCTGGCCATCGCGGTCTGTTATGCGTGCGTTGGCCATGGCCTTGCGGCCGGAGCGTGATGTGACACACGCTTCGGCGATGGCCGGTCCCGCATCGGGCAGGAAGGGCTTGCGATAGGAAAGCTGAGCGGTGCCTGTCACAAACACCTCGTCCTGCTCGCACAACGTGTTCGCTGCCAGGCCCGCGACCTGGTCCAGCCAGCCGGCGCTCGCCCCGCCATGCACGGCATTGTTGAGATTGAGCCAGTGGTCCGCGACCGGGATTTCGAGCTTCGCCCGCCCGTCGCCCAGCTCCAGTATGCTGGCATCAAGCAGGCCCCAGAAGCGTTGCCCGGCTTCGGCGCTACCTGCGTGCATCATGAGGCTGGAAGGAAGGCTCATGAGGACAGCGTGCCTGATTCCGGCGGTTCAGGATATATTAGGTTGCGTATGGCTGAGCGCGTGACCTTGCCGACCGGGTTGCGCGGCAGGCGCGCGACCACATGAATGGCCTTGGGCGTCTTGACCGGCCCCAGCAGGTCGCGGGCCAGGCTGGTCAGCACTTCAGGGTTGGGGTGGTGGCCGCGCTGTCGGGTAATGACAGCCTCCAGCCGCTCACCCCACTGCGCATCGGGCACGCCGAAGACACACACTTCGTCAACCCCGGGCAGGCTGGCCAGCGCCGTTTCCACCTCGGCGGGGTGGATGTTGAAGCCCCCGGAAATGATCATTTCGCTCGCCCGGCCGGTGATGAACAGATAGCCGCGCTGGTCCAGATGGCCGAGATCACCCGTGTGCAGGCGGCCTCGGCGTATTGTGGAGGCGCTGCGTTCCGGGTCATCAAGATAGCCGTCCATCAAAAGGGGCCCGCTGACAACGATTTCACCGGTTTCACCGGGCCCGGCGGGCCTGCCTTCCTTGTCCACAATGGTGAGTGTGGAGAGCTTGCCGGCCCGGCCGGCCGACGCGGTCAGGGACGGGTCGGCCAGTTCCGTTTCGGTGATGGCGGAGATGGTCATGGGTGCTTCGGTCTGCCCGTACAGCCCGGCGATCCGGTCGCCGAAAGTACGCTGTGCGCGCAGATACTGCTCCACCGGCAGGGGTGCGGCGCCGTAGATGATCCGGCGCAGGGCGGGTGCGCGCACAGGCAGGTCCACCATCGTGCTGAGCCGGGAAAGCAGGGTGGGTGGCATGAAGCTGTCCGTGATGGCCTCTTCCACGATCAGGCGGACGAGAAGGCTGGGGTCCGGCTTGTGGGTCAGCACCAGCCGCCCGCCGGAGGCCAGCGTGGGCAGGATGAAATGCGATGCACCATGGGTCAGCGGTGCGCAGGCCAGGAACACTATCGGGCCGGATACGGGAAAGCGTTCAGCCATATTGATGATATTGGCCATGACCGAGCGGTTGGACTGGATCACGCCCTTGGGCTCGCCGGTGGAGCCGCCGGTAAACTTGATCGCCATGGTGTCGTGGGGCTCCTGCGCGACCGGTTCGAAACCGGGGGCAGGGCGCAGGGCGGACGGGATGGGCTCGATCGTTTGGCACAGGCCTTCAAGGGCCGTGATCTGATCCTCGCTGGCCAGCACCAGGGCCGGGCGGGCCTTTTCAATCGCCTTGCGGTTCGTCGCGGGCCCGTTGTTGGGATTGAGCGGCACCCACACCATTCCTGCACTCTGTATGGCGAGCCAGGCGGTGAGATGATCAATCGTGTTGGGCGCGGCAAGCGCTATCCGTGTGCCTGCCGGAAAACGCGCCGCGAGGTGGGATGACAGGCTTTTTACCCGCTCGGCAAGGGCAGAATAACTGATCCGCCCGCACATGCGCCCGGAAGCGTCATACTCGCTCGCGGCACCATGATCGGGATTGCGGCGCGCCGAGTCCCAGAACAGGCTGACTGGATGGGTGGAAAGCGACAGCTTATTCATCGGGTCAACACCGTTACCAGGGTGACGGCCTCCTCCACGCCGAGGAAACCGCCTCCGTTCTCACATACGCCGGCGCGCGCGCCGGCGACCTGCATCACGCCCGCCTCGCCGCGCAACTGCGCGCACATCTCCACGATCTGGACGATGCCGGTTGCCCCTACCGGGTGCCCCTTGGCGACCAGCCCGCCCGTGACGTTCACCGGCATGGTGCCACCCAGCCGGGTCGCACCAGACGCGGTAAACGGGCCGCCCTGCCCGCGGGGGCACAGGCCCAGATTTTCAATCTGCAGGAGTTCGGCGAAGCTCGTCGCGTCGTGGACTTCGGCGAGGTCCACGTCCTGCGGGCCGAGCCCGGACGCCTCCCATGCTCTGTCGGCAGCCCGCTTGCCCAGATGCCTGTCCCAATCCGCCAGATTGCGGGTGGTGGCCGTCGTCCAGCCTTGCCCGGCGAGTTTTACGGCGCGCTTGCGGTCTTTCACCGCGCTCTCGGCCTGCAGCACGAGGGCGGCGGCCCCGTCACTGACCGGTGCGCACATGGCCCGCGTAAGCGGCCAGACAACCGGTTTGTCGGCGAGCACCTCATCGACCGTGAACGGCGTGCGATATTGCGCGTTGGGGTTATGCGCGGCGTGGGTGTGGTTCTTGGAAGCTGCCGCAGCTATCTCCTCGCGCGTGGTGCCGAAGGCCTCCATGTGGGCGCGGGCGATCCCCGCATAAATGTCCATGAAGAAGCTGCGCGGTGCCTCGGGCGCGTCCCTTGGCACCAGCGCCTTGCCCAGCGCGTCCATGCGCGCGGCTGTTTCGTCTATGGTTTCGATGTCGGTGCCGCCCCGGAACGCTGCCATGACCTGTTCTGTCCGGTCCGGGAAGACCATTTTTTCCGCGCCGACCACCAGCACGGTTTCGGCTTCTCCAGCGCGGATCATCGAGGCCGCGAGCGCGACGGCCGAGGAACCCGAAGCGCAGGCATTTTCAACATTCACGATGGCGATGCCGTCTACGCCGAGCGGCGCAAGGGCGATCTCGCCGCGTACCGCATTCTGCCCCTCCAACATGGGCTGGCGTGTATTGGCGAAGAAGGCCGCCTCAATCCGATCCGGTGTCAGCTCCGCATCGCTCAGAGCTGCGGTCACGGCTTCGCGCACCAGATCCTTCACGGAGTGACCGGTGTGCTTACCCAGCCGTGTCATGCCGGTGCCGGTAATGAAAATGGCGCTCATGGAACCCCGGTAGAATCGCGATCAACGGGCGGGTTGCCCAGTAACTTCGATAAAGATACTTTCGAGTCAACGATATCGCCTGAGCGCGGTTATGCAATCGTTTCGCAAGAAGAAAAATTCACCAAGGGGGCCGATCCATGTCCAAAGCCGCGCAACTCTACGAGCAACACCGCGACACGCTGGAGGCGGCGCTGCTGGCCGTGAGGACGCGCGATCACTGGAGCCCGTTCAAGGAATCGCCCAGCGTCAAGCTGCATGGCGAGGATGCACCGCGCCTGGGAAAGGCGCGCTATGATGCGCAGCTGGGTAGGCCGTTCGACCTCGATCAGCCCGGCACGATTGGCACGGTCGGGGCGGAAGTCTCGCCCTACACCCGCAAGGCGCTGGATATCAGCTATCCCAAATCCGATCCGGCCACGCTTTTTGCGGCCTCGCGCAAGGCGATGGCGGGCTGGACGAAGGCAAGCCCTGCCGAGCGCGCGGGCGTCGTCACCGAAATGCTGTTCGCGATGGAGACAAACGCGTTCGAGAACGCGCACGCCACCATGCATACCGCAGGGCAGGGCTATGTGATGGCGTTCTCCGGTTCGGGGGCGAACGCACTCGACCGCGGGCTGGAGGCGCTTGTCTATGCCCTGAAGGCTCTTGAGGACGTGCCCGACAGCGCGCGCTGGACCAAGCGCTTCCTGGAGCCGGAGCCTGTGCGGCTGGAAAAGCGCTATATACGCGTGCCGCTGGGGCCAGCGGTCGTGGTGTGCTGCGCGACCTTCCCGTTGTGGAACGCTTACCCCGCGATGACGGCCAACCTGATGACCGGCAACCCGGTGATCGTGAAGCCGCACCCGACGGGCGTGCTGCCCGTGGCGATGGCCGTGCGCACTTGCCGGGAGGTACTGGAAAAGGCGGGCTATGATCCCAATCTGGTCCTTCTGGCCGCTGATGAGCCTGCCGACCAGATCACGATCAAGCTGCTCGAACAGCCCGATTGCCGGATTGTGGACTATACCGGCTCCCAGCGCTTCGGCACCTGGATCGAGAATAATTGCCCCGGAAGGCTGGTCTTTACCGAGACCGCCGGGTGCAATTCGGTCGTGTTTCATTCGGCGAAGGATTTCGGCAAGGCGGTCCACACGGTGGCACGCGCCATGACGACCTTCGCGGCCCAGATGTGTACCGCCCCTCAGAACGTGTATTTGCCCCGTACAGGCGTTTTAACACCGGAGGGTGTTGTGCCCTATGAAGAGGCCGTGGAGGCGCTGGTGGCGGCTCTGGACGCGATTTCGGGCGATAACAAGCTGGGTCCCGCCATCGCGGCTGCCGTGCAGGCGGACGCCACTCTGGAAAATGTGGAGGCGATGACGCGTCGCGGTGAAACGGAGGGACGTATTCTGCGCTATTCCGCACCGGTGTCGAACCCCGATTTCCCTGAAGCACGCACCGCGAGCCCGGTGCTGATCGAGTGCGATGCGGCCAACGAGGAGTTCTATGGCGAGGAGCGCTTCGGCCCGGTCAGCTTCGTGATCCCGGTGGAAACAGCCGAAGAAGGCGTCCAGCGCGCCACCGCCACCGCCCGCACGCAAGGGGCCATCGCCTCCTATCTCTATTCCATAGATGAGGATTTCATCGAGGCGGCCGAACCCGATTATCTCGCAGCAGGGGCGTCGGTCAGCATCAATATCGACCGGGGCATGCCGATGAATTTCATGGGCGCGTATTCGGATTATCACGTCACCGGACTGAACCCGGCGGGCAATGCGAGCCTTACCGATCTGGCCTTTGTCGCGCCCCGTTTCCGCGTCGTGCAGACGCGCCGTCCGGCGTAAACGCGCAACACCACTGCCCAAAAGTAAGTTTCGCTATCAAAGCCGCCTTGAGTTGGTTCGTTTATTGAAGTTATGGTGCGGCCAATGGTCCCGGGTAACCGATTCCGGTGCGCGGCCCATTCAAGAAGATACGAAACACAAGGGGAGGTCCCATGTTATCCAGGAAAGCCTGGCTGCGCCTGTCTGTCGGTACTATGGCACTCGGCGGCGCGCTTGCCTCGGCGGGAACCGCGATTGCGCAGTCCGCCGATATCATCACCGTTACCTCTCAGCGCCGGGAGCAGTCGGTCCAGGACGTGCCGATTGCGGTGACCGCGTTTAGCGCGGCGGATCTGCGCGATTCCTCGATCGCCGGTGTGGAAGGCATTGCCGACCGCACGCCGGGCTTCACCATGACCCGGTTCAATATCGGCGAGCCGCAAATGTATATCCGCGGCATCGGCTCCACCTCGGACTCCGCGGCCGGCGACCCGTCCGTCGCAGTGTCGATTGACGAAGTGTATATCGGGCGTGCCGGCGGCGGTGCGCTGAGCTTCTTCGACATTGAGCGGGTGGAAGTGCTGCGCGGTCCGCAGGGCACGCTCTATGGCCTGTCTC
>JBJHCI010000109.1:0-6459 GCA_050485925.1 Maricaulaceae bacterium | reverse complement strand
GCATGCCAGCCTTCCACGCCGTGACGCGCCTCGCGGTAGGAGGCCAGGTGGATGGCGTGCAGCAGGCCAAGCCCACCCGCGACGTCCGGCGCGGCCAGCAAGGCAGGCTCGAGAACCGGCTCTTCCGGGGCCGGAGACGCCTCGCGCACGGTGAGGGCGAGTTCCAGCGCCGTCATTTCCGGGCGGGCATCGCCCAGTACCGGATCGCCGCGCCCGGCGGCATCAAGCAGCAGACCGGCCAGCCGCTCGGCCTGCCTGCCATCGGCACTCAGCTCGGCGTATGCGCCCCGGCTGAGGGAGCAAGCGCCAAGGGAGAGCCCGACGGCGAGACAGAGCGAAAGGTGAAAAAGCCAGCGCATGGGTTCTACCGTTAGCCGAGTCGCGCGCTTGCCTCCAGCGCCGCCACCCGTCTAGCGTGCGCGCGATCATTCCTGCCGGAGCCCTGCCAGAATGCGTCCTGCCCTGCATCTGCCCGCCACCCATACGGTCGACGGCCTGTCAGGCATCGTCTCGGACTGGCGCGCGAACGGGTATTCGGTGGGCTTCGTGCCGACCATGGGCGCGCTGCATGAGGGCCATATCGCGCTGGTGCTCAAGGCTCTGGAGCGCGCTGACCGCGTGGTGACGAGCATTTTCGTCAATCCCGCCCAGTTTGCCCCGAATGAGGATCTCGACCGCTATCCGCGCACGCTTGAAGCTGACAGCGCGCTTCTGGCCGCCGCCGGATGTCATCTGCTCTACGCGCCGGAGGTGGAGGAAATCTACCCGGACGGGTTTGCCATCACCATTGAGATGGGCGGGCCCGCCCTTGGCCTTGAGAGCGAGGCGCGTCCGCACTTCTTTTCCGGTGTCGCGACCGTGGTTGCCCGGCTCTTGGGCCAGGTCCGGCCCGATATCGCGGTGTTCGGCGAAAAGGACTACCAGCAGCTGCTTGTCGTGAAACAGCTTGTCGCCGACCTCGCCCTGCCGGTGACCATCATTGCCGGGGAGACCGTGCGCGAGACGGACGGGCTCGCCCTCTCCTCGCGCAATCGCTACCTCTCTTCAACGGAGCGGATGCGCGCCGGGCGGCTGAATGTGATCCTGCGTGACCTTGCCCATGCGCTGGAGGACGGCGAGCCGGTGGGTGCGGCCCTCGCCCATGCGCGCGCGCTGGCCCGCAGCGTATTCGATGCGGTAGACTATATCGAGGTACGCCACGCCGGCACGCTTGCCGAGCTGCCCCCGGGAAAACTGTCCGCCCCAGCCCGTGTGCTGGCTGCGGTACGCGTGGGGGCAACCCGCCTTATCGACAATATGGCGGTGGGGACGGGGTAGCAGTTTCTGGCGTTTCCCGACGGAAGTCGGGAGTCGGTATTACTGGATCCCGGGTCAAGCCCGAGAACCCGGTTGAGAGAGCCGGTGATAAACACCGGGGTCCCGGCCCCCGAGCCGGGATCCACAACGGGTTCACAACAGAAAATGGGGCAAACGGGAGCGCGCCCCTACCACGCCCCGATCTCGATCAGTTTTGCGCGCAGCTCGCCCGGCAACTCTTCTCCGCCTGCGCCGGTCGCGGGCAGATCGGGCGGCGCATCGGCATCCTTCAGATAGCGCCAGCCCTGAAACGGTTTCTTCGGGCGCGGCGCAGTGCGGATCAGCTCCCGGTCCATCCAGATGCAGCAGCGCGAAATGCCGTCCTCGCCGGTGATCTCTTCCAGATCGACAATGCGCTGGCGCACCTGGATGACGCGCTTGATCACCCAGTATAGCGAGCCGCCACCAAGCACCTCGTCACGGCGCTTGGGGCTCATGCGGGTTACGTGGAAGACCGGGCCGGAGCCCGGTGCGGATTTCGCACGCCGAGCCTCCAGATCCTCGATACTGTCGACCCCTACGCACAGCTTGATGAGATGCAGCGCCATAGCCTTTGAGCTAGGACGAGTCAGGGCGCGCGTCAAAACCGGTCGACAGCCGGTTCAGGCCCGCTCCATCCCCGGAATGCCCGCGCTGAGGGCGGGATTGGCAGGGGTGGTCCGGCGCAGAACGCCGACGGCCTTCACACCACGCGACAGGGCCAGCTTGGCAAACGCGCCCGGCCCGGCGGTATGACTGGAACGCGGACGCCAGCCCGCCCGACGCATAACCGCATTGGCATGGAGCACACCGTTTTTCAGCACCGAGGTCTGCGTGACCGCCTCCAGTACCAGCGTCACTGACAGCCCATCTGTCATCTCGATGCGGTGGGGGGCGTGCAGCGGCCAGCTGGCAAAACAGCCCGGGTCCATCCCGGCGATGGCCGCCTCGCCATCCCAGGCGGGATCGTAGGGCAGATCGCCGTGATCCTCGCCCATCAGCACGCGTTCGAGGGCTTCATCGCTCACCCACGGCTCGCGCGGAGGATAGACCAGCAGCCGCTGGCTGCCGCGCACCTGCGCCATCATTGTCTCGGATACGTCGCTGTGCAGAAAGACCTGTGCGCCGGGCGAGGCGATCACCACCGAGCCATAGGCCCGTAAGGGCGTCCAGCCCGGATTAAGCACTTTGAGCTGGTCAAAAAGGGCGTTGAAAACCGGCCGCAGAACGGGATCGGTATTGAGCGCCTCGCGCACCTGCACCCAGAGCCGCGTCTTGTGCACCGCCTCCATCAGATGATGACCGGGCAGATAGCGGCACATCTCAACATCACGCCAGCTCGAACGCGCGCCGGGATACTCACCCATCGTGCACACGTCGACCAGCGATCGATCATGCCGATCCAGCAGGGCGGCCAGTCCGGCATCGTCGAACAGATTCAGCCGTGCCAGCTGATGACGGGCCGTGACCACACCCCGGCCAAACTCGCCCTGCCGGTCAGCATTCCAGTCCAGAATGGGCGGGGAAACCCGGTTCACGCACGCACTCCCAGCGGCGCATCGGGGTCGACCTCGAAGCGGTAGCCGCCCTCATGGGGCGTATCCACCGGCGCCGACACGCCCAGCTTGCGCATAACCATGCCGGTCGCGAAGCGGGCCTTCAGGTCCAGCCCTTCGCAGTGCGCAATCGCGGCGGGCTTCCAGCCGAAGCGGCGGCGCATCACCCCGTTGAAATACATGGCATTGTTTACCAGACGCGCTTCGGGCGTGGTGTATTCGGTGGCCAACGAGATATTGAGCGTGCCCCTATTTTCCACCCGGTGCGGCGTGTGCAGCGGCCAGCAGATCATCTCGCCTTCTTCAAGGTCGAAAATCTGCGCGTGGTTCTCGGCCTCGGCCCGGAAGGCCAGCTCGTCATTGAAATCGTGCAGCAGCACTTCCTCGCGCTCTTCATCGGTCGCCACCTCGTCATGGTGGGGGTAAACGAAGACGCGTTTCCTGCCGCGAATGTGCCAGAGCATGGTGTCGGTGCGGTCCATGTGGAAGGGCACCTTTGCCTGCGGCGAGGAAACCAGCAGCCCCCCCAGAATGCGTACCGGGTGGAAGCCCGGATTGGCCTCCTTCAGTTCCGCAAACATGGCGTCCAGCATGGCGCGGTATTCGCCGTGGATATCGAACAGATTGCGCAGATTGATCCAGAGCCGGCCATTCTTCACCGCGCGGATGAGCTCCGCTCCTGTAAGATTGCCGGGATTGCCGGTCTTCCAGGAGCTGCGCGAGCCGGTCTCGTCCATAGTGGCGAAATCTGCGTGCTCGCGCGGGTGGATCTCGATCAGCCGCTCAATCGCCTCATCAGAAAAAAGCGGCGAGGTGTGAAGGGTGTGGCGGACGCGCACTATCTCGTTGCGGAAAGCGGCGCGCGTCTCGTCGGTCCAGTCTGCCAGAACAGCCATGGGCAAGCCTCATCTCTTCCTCACGCCCCATAAGGGGACAGGCGGGCGCGGGATGACACGGGATATGCGAGGGCCGTGCCATGTTCAGCGCCGCAACGCATCCGCGTTGCGACGTTCCGCGAAAAGTCGCGGGCGGCCATTCGGCCTAGTGGCGGCCTTTGGCCGCCGGAAAGGTGGAGATTCTCCTGACGGGGCCGGACGGGAGTGAGCCGTTCCAGAACCGGGATCGCGGTGGAGAGACAGAGGCGACTCTCTTCGGTCCCGTCAGGGACCACTAGCGCGACCGCGCGCCCGAGCTAATGCGAGGAGCGACGCACGGATGTGCGGAGCATCAGTAAAAAATGCTCAAGCCGCCTCAGCCTCAGCCGCCAACGCGATCAGCACGTCGCCTTCATTGACCTGCTGGCCGGAGCTGACATTGACCGCCTCGATCACGCCATCGCGCGGGGCGGTCAGCGCCATTTCCATCTTCATGGCTTCCATCACGGCAAGGGTCTGGCCCTTCTCCACACTGTCTCCCGGCGAGACATTCAGCGAGAGCAGCCTGCCCGGCATGGGTGCCTTGATGACATCCCCGCCCGCCAGCGCCTCGGCATCGGCGGCGGCATCGTGGAAGTGCAGGGGGATGGTCTCCCCGCGCAAGGTGACGAGCATCAGCCCACCCGGGCGTGTGGCGATGGCTGCCGTCACCGGCTCGCCCTGATGGGAGAAGCTTGTAAACCCGCCCTCACCGGCCATCATCGCCTCGGCGCCCGAAAGATCGAGCCGTTCGCCGTCAATCTCCACCCCGCCCGGCACCACACGCACCGCCAGCCTCTCCCCGCCGGCATCGAAGCCGAACTCGATGCGCGGGGCGGCGTTGAGGCGGAAGCCGGTCTTGAGCGACCACGGATCGCGCGTGCGGCCCTGATCGGCGAGCGCCAGCGCAGCGGCGGCATAGTGCAGCACCGGCAGGCCGGGCGGGACCAGCGATTCGAGATGGCGGTCGATAAAGCCGGTATAGACATCACCGGCCATAAACTCGGGATGCGAAAGCGCGCGGCGCAAAAAGCCCGCATTGGTGCGTACCGGCCAGACGCCGACATGGCCGTCAATCGCGTCGACCAGCTCCTCAATCGCTTCGCTGCGCGTGGCTCCGCGCGCGATCAGCTTGGCGATCATGGGGTCGTAGAACATGGTGACCTCGCCGCCCTGCTCCACCCCGGAATCCACGCGGATATTCCAGCTTTCCGGCGGCAGATCGAGCTGGGTGAGAGGCCCCGTGGAGGGCAGGAAGCCGGTGCCCGGATCCTCCGCATAAAGCCGCGCCTCGATGGCATGGCCCGACAGGCTCACATCGTCCTGCGCAGGCACGGAGCCTCCTGCAGCAACGCGCAATTGCAGCTCTACCAGATCGAGCCCCGTCACCATCTCCGTTACGGGATGCTCCACCTGCAGGCGGGTATTCATTTCCATGAAGTAGAAACCATCGGTACGCAGCGCACCGGAGCCATCGACGATGAACTCCACCGTGCCTGCGCCGACATAGTTCACGGCCTCTGCCGCGCGCACGGCGGCTGAACACATGGCCGCGCGCACATCCGGCGTCATGCCGGGCGCAGGCGCTTCCTCAAGCACCTTCTGGTGACGGCGTTGCAGCGAGCAATCGCGCTCGTAAAGATGAATCACCCGGCCGCGGCTATCGCCGAATACCTGCACCTCAATGTGGCGCGGATTGGCGATGTATTTCTCGATCAGGACATTCTCATCGCCGAAGCTGGCGGCTGCCTCGCGCTTGCAGCTTTCCAGCGCGGCGGCGAAGTCGGTAGCCTTTTCCACACGGCGCATACCCTTGCCGCCACCGCCGGCCACAGCCTTGATAAGGACGGGATAACCAATGGCATCCGCCTGGTCCTTCAGGTAGGCCGGATCCTGATTGTCGCCGTGATAGCCCGGCGTTACCGGCACACCCGCCTTTTCCATCAGCGCCTTGGCGCGGTCTTTCAGGCCCATCGCGTCGATGGCTTCAGGGCTGGGCCCCACAAAAATGATACCGGCCTTGGCGCAGGCGCGGGCAAAGTCCGCATTCTCCGAGAGGAAGCCATAGCCCGGATGAATCGCGTCCGCACCGGTGTCTTTCGCTGCCTTGAGAATCTTGTCCGCGACCAGATAGCTCTCACGTGCCGGGGACGGGCCGATATGCACCGCCTCGTCGGCCATCTTCACATGCACGGCCTTCGCATCGGCATCGGAATAGACGGCGACGGTGGCAATGCCCATGCGGCGGGCGGTGCGCATGACCCGGCAGGCGATCTCGCCGCGATTGGCGATGAGAAGTTTCTTGATCATGGCCGGCCCTCTTTCTCCGATCAGGTCTGTCCGGGGTTGTGGGCGATCAGGCGCGCGGACGCAAGCGCGCGCTGGAGGCGCGGTGAAGCGCAGCGACCAGAACGAAGCTGATAATCATCAGAAGATACCAGGAGCCGAGCTTGGCAAGCGAGACCATGTGCCAGCTCACATCCTGCCCGGGATAACTCCAGGCGCGCGCGAACGTGCCGATATTCTCGGCAAACCAGATGAAGAGCGCGACCAGCACCAAGCCCAGCAATAAGGGCATACATCTGTGCGCCCGATCGGGCCGGAACCAGATCACGCACGGGCCGTAGATCAGCGCACTGGCTGCGAAAAGGCCA
>JBJHCI010000108.1:0-6466 GCA_050485925.1 Maricaulaceae bacterium | reverse complement strand
GTTCCAGAGAGGTCATGCCGGCGGCTTCGGTGCGTCGCACCTTGTTCCTGACATAGACCTCGCTGGCCGGGTCATCACCCACCAGCACGACCGCCAGGCAGGGCTTACGGCCAAGCAGGACGGACAGGCTGGCGGCACGCTCTGCAACTCGGACATCAATCGCGGCTGCGGCAGCCTTGCCATCAATGATGGAGGCCAATCCATCCCGGGGGCGGATGAAGGCGGGAGGGCTCATGGCGGGTGAAAGCCTAGCCCAGAAGCGGGAAGAGCTGACCCATGATCACCCATTCCCGGATGAAGAAGATCAGCAGGAGCAGGATGATCGGGGAAAGATCAATACCGCCCAGAGGCGGCAGGATTCGCCGGATCGGAGAGAGAAGCGGCTCGGTGATCGCACCGGTGATCCGCCAGACCGTATTCACGAACTGATTGCGTGGATTGACCACGTTGAAGGCGACCAGCCAGCTCATGATGACATTGATGAAGACCACCAGAACCAGAAGGTTCAGGAGTGGAATAATGAAATAGACGATCAGCGCCTGTCCAAATGACATGAGAGAGCTCCGGCGAGAGGGCGAGCAGGATTGGCGGCCTGTCTAGCCGCGCAAGCAGTGCCAGTGCAAGCCATGAGCGCGGCGCGGCATTAATGGCGGGCGGGATACTGCACGTGATCGCGCCAGAACCGGCACACCGCATCGGCCACCTGCTGGTATCCGCCCAGGCTGTCCGGCTTCCTCAGATAGGCATTGGCTCCGGCCTCATAGGCCCGGTCGATATCACCGGGATGGTTGGAGGACGAGAACACGATAATCGGCACAAGCTCGGGCGTTTCACCGTCCCTGAGCGTCAGCAGTACCTCATGACCGGAGAGGCCCGGCATGTTGAGATCCAGCAACATCAGGTCAAACCGGCCCCGCTTCAGGGCGTCCAGAGCGGCCTGCCCGCCTGGCACGTGCATCAGGCTGGTGCCTCTGACATCGGCAAAAGCACGCTTGGTCAGGAAAGCGTCGCTTTCGTCATCCTCAACCAGAAGGAGTCTCAAACTGGCAGCCATGGCCAGCCTCCGTCATCTGCTTCGGCGCCCCTGCGCGCTGTCCTTTCCGGCAGCAGGCAGGGTCAGGCAGAAGCGTGCGCCCTCAAGGTGGGTTTCGTCCAGCCAAATTTCGCCACCATGGCTTTCAACTATTTGACGGCAGAACGCCAGACCCACCCCCATGCCGGGATAGCGCTGGCTGTCATGCAGGCGTTTCATCATCTCGAAAATGGTGCCGGCATGACGTGGGTTGATGCCTATCCCATTGTCTGTAATGGATATTTTCACCATCCCGTCATCGCGCTTCTGCCCTGCAGTCACTGTGATGACCGGTCGTGCCTCGCTCCGGTATTTTATGGAATTGCCGATAAGATTCTGGAAAAGCTGGGTCAGCAGGACTTCGTCGCCCAGCACTTTCGGCAGTCGCCCGATGGTGATCTGCGCACCACTGGACTCGATATCCTCCTCCAGTCCGTTGCGCACCTGGCTGAATACACGTGTCATGGAAACCGCCTGCATGTCCGGCAGGCGGTTCACCAGCTGGGCATATTCCTGCAGCACCCGGATCAGCTTTTGGGCGCGCTCCGAACCCTGGCGCACCTTGTCCAGATGCGCGCGACCATCCGCAGACAGGCGCTCGGCCTCTTCCTGTTCCAGTAACTGGGCGAACAGGGCGATATGGCGCAGCGGCGCCTGCAGATCATGAGCCGCCGTGGCGGAGAACTGGCGAAGGGCAGCATTGGCGCGCTCTAGTTCTCGCGTGCGCTGTTTCACGCGCAGCTCCAGGTTGGCGGCCAGCTCCATCAGTTCGGCTTCGGCCTCATCCCGGCGCGCGATCTCCCCCTGCAGGGCCTCGTTGGCGCGCGTCAGCTTTTGGGCCGAAGGCAGGGCGAGCGCACGCGGCAATAGGGGCCAAAGCACGATCGCGGTGGCCAGCGAGGCCACCGCCGTAGCTGCCTTGATCATCCCCTGGATCTGGTAATCCGGATTCCACACCGTCCAGATGGAGAACAGATGGGTCGCCCCGCACAGCACCATGAAAGCCACGAACAGCCAGGCCACGGGCGGATAGATCAGGTCGGGCCGGCGGGCCACGAAGATCATCATCACTGCGGGAATGGAAAAATAGCTGATGGCGATCACCGCGTCGGCGATCACATGCGTCCATAATATGGACGGCTCCCAGAGATAGCACATGCCGTGTGGCATGAAGCCGTGGGTGGATAATGGGCCGTGCCCTGCACCGTGCATCTCCGCCCCTCCGCCATTGCGACGGAGGCGGACTATGAGGACGCCGGCGCTTACGTCAAGAAAGTTTGGGCCGGGCCAGCCCCTCCGGCTCCATCACCTGCTTGACAAGCGCCCCCGCCCGGCACTACCTCCCATGCTCCGCGATGGGGCCGTAGCTCAGTTGGGAGAGCGCGTCGTTCGCAATGACGAGGTCAGCGGTTCGATCCCGCTCGGCTCCACCATCTTTTTTTGGATTCCGCAACGCCTCCGCGTTGCGATGTTCCGCGAAAAGTTGCGGGCGGTCGCTCTTTCGGGCCACGTCGCGGCCCGCACCCAAATTCAACCGGACTGACACCCCGGCGCGATAGCCAAGCACGGATGGGCTGAGCATAACAAAGCGCGCCAGCACGATCGCAAACCGGGCCGGAATGGGGCAAAGCGTACCCGTCGAGCGGCGACGGCTTCGGCCAAGCGGACCTTTAGTTTTCAATCGCTTGATGGTGCCATTTCACACAAGATGAACGGGGAATGAATACGATCTACCTGATTGTATTGGCCTTTTTTCGCCCCATTCAGGATTAATTTTCCGCAAACTTGCCCCTTAGCCCTGAGTCTGGCCGGAACGCGGGGTTCCGGTTTCAGGCCGCGCTGTCAGCGCGGCGGGCTGCGGGGAAAGACCCATGATTATCGATCTAGTGGCGGGCACGCGACCCGAAGTGGTCAAGCTCGCACCTGTTTACCGCGCGCTGTCACGCCTGAGCGGGGTGAAGGTGCGCTGGGTGGCTTCCGGCCAACACGGCCATCTGGCCGATCAGGCGCTGGACGTGTTCGGCATCGTGCCCGATGCCCGCCTCGATCTGGACTGGGACCGCGCCTCACTGGCCTCTCTCACCGCACGCCTTATGGATGCTCTGGGCGAACGCTTCCGCGCCGACATGCCCGACTATGTGGTGGTGCAGGGCGATACCGCGACGGCCTTTGCCGCCGCCCAGGCGGCGTTCCTGCTGCGTATTCCCGTGGGTCATGTGGAAGCCGGCCTGCGCTCGGGCGATCTGGATTCGCCTTTCCCTGAGGAAGGCTTTCGCCAGCTCATCGCGCGCATCGCGCAGGATCATTTCGCACCCACAGCATCTGGCGCGCGCAATTTGCGCCGGGAAGGGATTGACCCCAACATGGTGCGCATTACCGGCAATACGGTGGTCGATGCTGTTACCGAGATGGCGCGGACGATCTCCCGACCCGCCATACTGGACACGGTAGAACATGATGCACGCATCGTGCTTGTTACCGTCCACCGCCGCGAGAACTGGGATGGCGGCGCTGCGCGCATCTGCCGGGCCATTATCCGTCTGCGTGATCTGTTCCCCGACCTCCATTTTATCGTGGCGACCCATACCAATCCGCGTGTGCTGGGCCCGGTGACCGAGGCGCTGTCGGGCCAGCAGCGCATCACGCTTACCGATCCGCTGGCCTATCCGGACTTCATCGGCGTTCTGAAGGCCGCCCATCTGGTTCTGTCGGATTCGGGCGGCGTGCAGGAAGAGGCACCCACCTTCGGCGTGCCCGTGCTGGTGTTGCGCGAAACGACGGAGCGCGCCGAAGCGGTGCGCGCAGGCGTAGCCCGGCTTGTAGGCTCACGCACTGACAGGATCGTACGCGAGGCCTCCCGCCTCTTAAGCACGCCACGGGCCCATGCGCGCATGGCGGTCACCAGAAGCCCGTTCGGTGACGGACGGGCCGGAGAGCGCATCGCCAGGATCATTACCGGCCATAGCCGGCCGCTTGAGCGGCCCGCCAGCCCGGTAAAACCTGTGCGCGAACGGGTAGAACGTGTATTAACGAAGGTAAACGCCGCATAAACCCTTTTCTTCCAGGCGGGGGTCGGAGATCTGGAGTGGCGGGATACAGCATGGTGAGGGGCCGCGCGGTATGGATGTCTTGATTGGGGGATTGGGCCTTGCGACCGCCTTTATCGGCGGGCTGCAGGACTGGATGGCCGACCCGGCCACGCGCCAGGGACTGGGCGAAGCGATGCGCGCCTACTGGACGGTGCTGTCCTGGGCAACCGTTTATGCCGCGCTGATGATCTTCGTCTCCTCAGTCGATGACACCTTTCTCGATCTCTATTTCTGGGTGCTCTCGCTCCAGAATTTCCTGACCCGGCCGTTTCGCCGCATTCCTTCGGTAGAGGCGCTTAGGGCCATGCCCGAAAAGCGGCTCGCCATCCTGATTCCGGCCTGGCAGGAGGCCGATGTGATCGCGCGCATGGTCGATCACACGATCGAAGAACTGGACTACACTGCCTACGACATCTTTATCGGCGTCTATCCCAATGATGCGGCCACCATCCGCGAGACGGACGCGCTGGTCGCGCGCCACCCGAATGTCCATCGCGCCAATGTCGGCCATCCCGGGCCTACCTCGAAGGCCGACTGCCTGAACTGGATCGTGCAGAATGCGCTGGCAAGAGAGGCGGAGACCGGCAAGCGCTATGACGCCTTTGTCATGCATGACAGCGAGGACGTCATCCATCCGCTCTCCTTCAAGGTGATGAATGCCTGGCTTGACCGGGCCGATATGGTCCAGCTTCCCGTCCTCTCCATGCCCCGCCCGTGGAATGCGCTGGTGGCCGGCCATTACATGGACGAGTTTGCCGAATGGCACTCCAAGGATCTGGTCGCGCGCGCCCACATGACCGGCCAGGTGCCTTCGGCCGGTGTCGCCACCGCCCTGTCACGCCGGGTCATCGATCTGCTGAACGCCGAGCGGGACAATCTGCCCTTCAACACGGACAGCCTGACCGAAGACTATGATATCGGCCACCGCCTCTATGAGGGTGGCTTCCGCTCCGCCTTCGTGCGCTATTTCGCCCGCGTGCGGATCACCCTGCCGAACGGGAAAAAGCGCACCCGGCGCGAGTTGGTCTGCACGCGCGAATTCTTCCCCGACACGCTGAAAGTGGCGGTTCGCCAGAAATCGCGCTGGATGCTCGGCATTTCATTCATGGGCTGGCGCCAGCTCGGCTGGAGCGGGCCGCTGGTCCACCGCTATTTCCTCTATCGGGACCGCAAGGCGATCTGGACCGCGCCCACCGGCATGCTGGCCTATTTCATTGTGGTGCAATGGGCGCTCTACTGGCTGATCACTGCGCTGGTGCCCGAAACAGGCACTCTACCACCGCTGATTGACCCGCAAAGCTGGGTCTGGGCCATCGTTCTGATCAATTTCTGGTTCCTGGTGAACCGGGTCGTCCACCGGCTGATCTTCACCGGCACCACGCACGGGATAAAGCTGACCCTGCTTGCCCCGGTGCGCATGGTGGTCGCCAATTATATCGGCTTTCTGGCGTCTATGCGGGCCCTGCGCCGCTGGATCGTGCATCTGGCGACGGGCAAGCCGATCACTTGGGACAAGACCATGCACGCCTATCCCTCGCTGGAAGAAATCCGGCGGGCGCAGGCGAGCTTTGCCTGGCACGATGACCGCCCGGCAGGCCGGTATTTGCCTGAAACGATCACGGCTGCCCTCGCGGCACCGGCCCCGGTGCTTGCCGAGCCTGAACCGGCCGCGACTTCTGAACGTCCGGCCTTCCACATCGATCAGGCCATTGAGGCCCTGAAGGCGCGCCGGGCCGCGCCCGTTCCACCGCCCCTGCCAGCTCCGCTGGAGCGCATACGGGAGACCACGCCATGACCCGTTCTGAGAAACTCGCCCGCCGCTGGCGCTTCCGTCTAAACAGCGCCTTAGGCCTCATCGCCGCCGGGCTGCTGTTTGAATCCGGGCTGGATCTCGACCGGGCCGTCTCGGCGTTTGCCAGCGGTTCGGGACAACCGGCCTGCGATTACGAGCATCTGCGCCTGCAGGCGGTCAATGCAGGTACGGCGCAGGGCTGGGCCATGGCCGGCGACTGCGCCGTTTCCGTGGGCGATCCCGCTACGGCACTGGAGGCTTATCTCTACGCCCACACGATCGGCGGGATGAGTGAAAGCGAAACCCTCTACGTCCTGCGCGCCATCGGTTTCCAGGCCGAGGCGGCGGGCAATGCTGACCGGTCCCGCTGGGCCTGGGACGAGGCGGCAAACCTTTCAGGCAGCGCCGAGGACGGCCTGCGCTCGGCGCGGGCGCTGCGCCTGGCCGGCTATCCGGACCGCGCGAGCGCCCGCCTGTCGCGCCTTGATGAAGGCGCGCTTCAGGGCCCTGTCC
>JBJHCI010000107.1:0-6468 GCA_050485925.1 Maricaulaceae bacterium | reverse complement strand
GGCCGGGGCCGCTGACTGGTTCGATGCCCAGCTCGCCAGCGGCCCCGGCCCGTGGGACGGCGCGGACGAGACCGACGACGGTGATCAGTCCGACCGGTAGACCACCCCGCCCCGCATGACGAAGCGTACCCGCTCCAGAGCGGTTATATCGTCCAGCGGGTCGTCATGCAGCGCGATCAGGTCGGCAGGCATGCCAGGTGCCAGCCGACCGGCCTGATCACAAAGGCGCAGATGCGCCGCTGCGTTCACGGTAGCCGTCTGGATGGCTTCCAGCGGCGTCAGCCCGGCCTCGACAAGAAGCGAGAACTCGCGGGCGTTCTGGCCATGTGGTGACACGCCTGAATCGGTGCCAAAGGCGATGCGCACGCCCGCCGCATGCGCGCGCCGGGTGGCTTCAATCATGGCCGGGCCGACCTCGCGCGCCTTGGCAGCCGCGAACGGATTGAGCCAGGTATCCGGGTCAGCGGCCCATTCGGCTACCGTCGCACCTGCCAGCAAGGTTGGCACCAGATAGGCTCCACTGTCAGCGAACAGGCGCAGCGAGTCCGCATCCAGATAGGTGCCGTGCTCAATCGCATCGCCGCCTGCGCGCAGAAAGGCGTTCAGCCCTTCGGTACCGTGGGCATGGGCGGTCACGATGCGCCCCAGACCATGAGCCGTCTCGACAATGGCCTCCATCTCTTCGGGCGTGAACTGGATGTCCAGACCCGTGCGCGCGTGGGAGAGGACAGCGCCGGTGGCCACGATCTTGATAATGTCCGCGCCCCGCTGGATATGCTCGCGCACCACCCGGCGGCACTCATCGGCGCCGGAGCACAGCGTAGGCCGGCGTATGGTCTGCACGACATCCCAGCGATAGCCGTGAATATCACCCTCCCCGCCATGCGGGCTGACCACCGAGCCGGCCGCCAGGATACGCGGGCCCGGCACATAGCCGGCCGCGATACCGTCACGCAGGGCAAAGATGGCTTCACTCTCCTGACCCAGATCGGCCACGGTGGTGAAACCCGCCTCCAGCGTGATGCTGGCGTAGTATGCGCCCTCCATGGCGATGGCAGCGGGAGTGTGCGTGGCACGCCGCAGCCGGTCGCCGGGGCCGTTCTGATGGCCGATATGCACATGGGCGTCGATCAGTCCGGGCAGGACGAAGCTGTCATGCAGGCGGATCGCGCCAGTCTCGCCGGAATATCCGTCATGGATGGCAGCAATGCGACCGTCCTCGATAATGATCGTCTGCTGATAACGCACTTCCCCGGTGGATGGATCGGCCAGAACCGAACCGACCTCGATATGGACCGGATCGGCAAACGTGAGCACACATGCAGCCAGAATACCACCGGGCGTCATGGCGCTTCTCCCTCGTCACCACAGGCCGGCTCGCCGGAAAGGCACGCCTCAACCCACGCCATCACATTGTCTTCAAGCATGGCGAGCGGGACCGGACCGGCACCCAGCACCACGTCGTGGAAGGCGCGGATATCGAACCCCTCGCCTAGCGCCTCGCGCGCAGTTGCGCGCAACTCCAGTATCTTCATCATTCCTATGGCGTAGGAAACGGCCTGACCCGGATAGACAATGTAGCGCTCCACCTCGCGCAGATTGTCGTAATGGCTGGCTGGCACCACCTCGTCCATGTAAGCGATGGCCTCCTCCCGGCTCCAGCCGAAGGCATGAAGGCCGGTGTCCACGACCAGGCGCGCCGCGCGCAGCACCTCCATGGAGAGCCGCCCGAAATCGTCATACGGGTCCTGATAAAGGCCAATCTCCCGCGCCAGACGCTCCGAATAGAGCCCCCAGCCTTCCGAGAACGCCGAAATGCTCAGATAGCGCCGGAACAGCGGCAGTTCGTCGAGCTCATACGCCACTACCGTTTCCACGTGATGGCCTGGAATGGCCTCGTGGTAGAGCAGGGCTGGAAGCTGGTAGAGCGGGGCCGCGCCCATATCGTAGAGGTTGATGTAGAACACGCCGGGACGCGATCCGTCGCGCGGTGGGGACTGGTAAAAGGCCTTGGCGGCGGTGCGTTCACGCCACGGCTCCACCGCCTCGATAACCACATCAACGCCCGGCTGCAGGGAAAACAGCTCGTCCTGCCGGGCACGTATCTCCTCCAGCATGGCCCGTGCGCGCGCGAGGTAAGCCTCCCGGCCCTCATCGCTGTCTTCGAAGTAGAAGTCCGGGCTTTCGCGCATGAAGACGAAGAATTCAGCCAGATCACCCTCAAACCCGGTGCTGGCCATGATCTGGCGCATCTCGTCGTGAATGCGCGCCACCTCCGCAAGCCCGTAGGCGTGTATCTCCTGCGCCGTCAGCCCCGGCAGGGTGGTGAAACGCTCAAGCTGGGCCTGATAGTACGCTTCGCCGTCCGGCAGCCGCCACACCCCGCCCTGTTCCGGCGCGCGCGTCCGCGCGTCTGCGAGATAATCCAGCAGGCGCTCATAAGCCGGGCCAAAGTCCTCAAGGAGCGCCTGCCGGGCTGCACCGCGAAGCGTTTCGCGTTCGCCGTTCGTCAGTTCCGCACTGTCGAGCTTTCCGGTGAAATCCGCCCAGAGCGGACTGTCATCGCCATCCGTAAACGGCGCGCCCGTGATCAGATTGCGCGCCGCGTCCATCACATGGGCGTAGACAAATTGCGGTGGCTGCACGCCCGCCGCCTCCTGCGCGCGCAGCTCATCAATCAGACTCTCAAAAAGACCAGGCACGGCCCTCACGCGCGCGACATAGGCCTCGGCATCTTCCCGCAAGCGGACCGGATGAGTATTCATCAGCGCAATGCCGACACGGGTATGCATGCCCGCCATCTGGCTGAGAATGTAGTCGTGATAGCGCCATTCATGGCGGGCCAACCGCTCATGCGCCGCCCACTCGAACAATCTGACACTCTCCTGTGCTGCCGATGACAGCGCGCTCTGATCAAACCCGGCAAGCTGTTCAAGATCGCCCAGCAGGTCGGCTATCGCGTCCTGACGAGCCGCATCCGAGATATCGTCCCACTCATGCTGGCGATCCCTGATTCCCATGCGCGATTGCCGGATCGGACTGCGAGCGAGCTCGCGCAGGAACACCTCTTCGAAGAAGGCTTCAAGGCGCGTTTCCTCATCGTTCGCCTGAACAGGTGCCGCCGCGATTAAAAGCGCCGCGGCGATGAAGGTAAGGGCTGAGCGGATATTCATTGTGTGGCCGTCCATTGGTCTAACTGCTGGCGGAGAATAGGCAGCGGCAGAGGCCCCTCGCCCAGAAGCACGTCATGGAAGGCGCTGAGATCGAAGCGAGCGCCAAGCCGTGCTTCTGCCTCGCGGCGCATCTCCATGACGGCGATCTTGCCGGCGGCGTAAGCGACAGCCTGCCCGGGGATGACGGCATAGCGGTTCACGGCACCCGCGATGACACCGGTTGAATCGGCTGTGTTCTCTGCCAGCCACGCAGCCGTCTGCGCACGGGTCCAGCCTTTAGCGTGCAGCCCGCTATCGGCGACCAGGCGGCCTGCCCGCATCAGCTCCATGGTCAGCTTGCCGACCTGCTGCCACGGGTCGCGGTACAGGCCGAGTTCTTCAGGTATTTCCTCGGCATAGAGCGCCCAGCCCTCGCTGAACGCGGTGTAACCACTGATCCGACGGAAGGCCGGCAAATGCTCCAGCTCGCGCGCTATGGCAGCTTCAAGATGATGGCCAGGAACGCCTTCATGGTAGGCCAGCGCCTGCAACTCGTAACGCGGCAGACGATTCATGTCGTAGAGATTGACGAGAAAGATGCCGGGCCGCGAGCCATCCGCCGAAGGCGGGAAATACCCTGCAATGCCTGCGGAGCGTTCCAGCCACGGCTCCACCCGCCTTACTTCCAGTGCGGCGCGCGGCAGGCGCCCGAACAGACCATCCAGCCGCGTGTACATCTCATCCAGCACCGCGCGGGCCTCTGCCAGATACGCCTCGCGGCCCGCCTCGTCATTTGTGAAATAGAGGCCGGGATGGTTCCGCAGATGCGCGAAGAAGTCCTGCAGATCGCCGACATAGCCGAGCTCGGCCATCTTCTCGCGCAAGACGGTATGCAGCCGGGCGGTTTCGGCCAGGCCGGTCTCGTGAATTTCCTCTGCCGAGACCGGCAGGGTGGTTTCTATTTCCAGCATGGCCCGGTAGAAGTCCTGCCCGCCGGGCAGGGTCCATGCACCGGACTCCTCCGGCGCATCGCCTGCCGTGTCCCGCAGATAGCCTGTCACCGCTTCCACGCCGCGGCGCAACGGACCGGCGAGCGCCGCATCGGCATCAGCCAGCAGGACCTGTTGGACCTCACCGGAGAAGCCCGCTTCACCGATCTTGCGGCGGAAGTCGGCACGGATGACGTTTTCGGCCTCACCCTCGGTCAGGGCGCCACCTGCAAAGTTTTCAAATGTCGTGACAACACCCTGACGGGCGAAGAGAGGCACGCTCGTACCCAGCGCCGCCCGGCGTTCCATCTCCGCCGTCATTTCCAGCAAAAGTGGCTCCACCCCTTCGAGACGCTTGATATAGGCGCGTGCATCCTCCTCGGCCGCGATGGTGTGATTGTTCATAAGGGTCTGTGGGATTGTGCGGTGGATCCCACGCATATGGCTGAGCGGCAGGGTCTGGTCACGCCACTCCAGAATGGCCAGCTGACGGCGCGTGGCAAAACGGAACACCTGAAGGCTCAGCCGGTCGGCAGGGCTCAACGCCTTGCGGTCAAACCCGTCTGCGGCGGCCAGCTCGGCTTGCAGCGCACTTTGCATCTCACGCGCCGCCTCCTGTCCGGGACGGTCCCAACCATCCTTGCCGGTGGCGAGCCCCAGCGAGGTCTGCAATTGCGGACTACGGGCCAGCTGACGCTGATAGCTCGCCTCCAAAAAGGCGTGCAGATTGGACGACTCGTCCGACGCTGTGCAGGCAGCCGGCACAAGGCCTGCCGCTGCCGCACTTGCTAGCAGGCCCCGGCGCGTCACTCCTTGCGTCTGCGGGCTCATGGCGTATCCCCGCCCTCACCGGCATGGCGCACGTGGGTGTCAAGAAACTCGCGGACTGCGCGGTAGGCGGTGATCTGGTTAGCGGTCTTGCGGAAGCTATGCCCCTCATCGGGAAAGACGATGTATTCCACCGGCACGCCATTGGCCCGTACGCGCTCCACAATGTCGTCGGACTCGATCTGCAGGACACGCGGGTCGTTCGCCCCCTGCAGCACCATGAGCGGGCGGACAATGTTCTCGGCGTGATAAACTGGAGAGATCGACCGCAGATACGCCTCGTCCGTCTCCACATCGCCCATTTCCGTGGCCAGCAGGCGGCGCAAATCCTCCCACCATTCCGGGGTGGAGCGGAGCAGCCGCACCCAGTTGGAAACCCCATAGATGTTCACGCCTGCAGCAAAGGCCTCCGGCTCGAAGGCCAACGCGGCCAGCGTCATGAACCCGCCATAGCTCGCGCCCTGTACCGCGATACGATCGGGGTGAACATAACCGGTGCCGGTCAGCATGGCCCGCGCAGCCACGACATCGCCCAGATCGGCATCACCGTGGGCACGGTCGTCGAGATGATAGAAGGTACGCCCCGAACCGCTGGAGCCGCGATTATTGATCTCGAACACCACATAGCCGTGATTGACGAGATATTGGGTGAGCGGGCTGTAGCCGATCCGACTCTCTCCGCCCGGACCACCATGCACGTGCACAACCGCAGGCATTTCATTGCCCTGTCGTGCATCGCGGGGAACATAGAGAACGCCGGGCACTTCCAGCCCATCATAGGAATTGAACCGGATAACCTCACCGGCGACCAGGTCGTCGCGTGCCAGGTCGTCCGGCAAACCGTCGAGCAATATCCGTCGTTCGCCTGTTTCGATGTCTATCAGCTTCACTGTATGTGGCGTCTGCCCGTTGCTGAGGCTCAACAGGGCAAGGCGCGCATCAGCTGACAGGGTCAGTCCGGCGCTGTAGGCCGGATCGATATCCCCAACAGACACCGGCTCAAAACTGCCGGCGTCCAGCAGGTGCGGCCGCCCGCGCGCGTCCTCATTCGCGGTGAGATTGATGTAGCGCCCATCGCGACTGTAGCCTGCTCCCAGCACATCCCATCCGGCATCGAAGACAATCCGGGACTGTCCAGTCGTAAGATCAAGCTGGCGCAGGGAGCGAAACTCGCCACCTTCGTCGCTGGTGTAGAGCAGATATTGACCATCCGGGCTGAAAGCCTGCGGTTCGCTGATTACACGCTGATCAAGCGGCGTTATCGCCTCCAGCGAGCCGGAGCCGGTGTGGTAAAGATAGGTGATAGTATTGGCATTGTCGGCGATGCGGCTCATCGCCACCAGCGAACGGTCGGGGCTGACCGCCCGGATCTGATAGGCACGGTCATTGACGAAAATGCGCTCGCGTTCATAGCCGCCGATCGTGATTTCGTGGAGGTCGAAGAAGCGCCGGTCGCGCTCGTTCATCATGACGAAGAAGGACTGGCCGTCATGGGCCCA
>JBJHCI010000106.1:472-6495 GCA_050485925.1 Maricaulaceae bacterium | reverse complement strand
GCAATGACCGAACCATCCGTCTGCAGGGCTTCGACAAGACGCAATTTATGCTCCGGGCTGGTGCGGGCGAACACGTCGGTGGTTCGTGCCGCCTTGATGAGGCCGTTGCCATCCAGCCCATCCAGCTCCTGCCCGGTCATCACGTCTGGTGCGTCGGCAAGGCCCAGCTGGATGGCGATGGCGCGGGCCGTGCCGGCATGGTCGCCTGTGATCATTTTCACCGCGACTCCGGCGCGGCGGCATTCGGCCACCGCTTCAATCGCTTCCGGGCGTGGCGGGTCGATCAGGCCGGTTATGCCGAGCAGGACAAGGCCGCTCTCCACGTCTGCCTCGCCCAGCTCTTTTGTGTCTTCCGGCAGTGCCTTGCGGGCGAAAGCCAGAACCCGCTGGCCTTGAAGGGCAAGTTGCTCGGCCTTGTCCTGCCACGCGGCAGGGTCGAGGGGCGTTACGCCCTCGGCACCAGCCTGTGACGCGCACATTTCCAGAATGCGTTCCGGCGCGCCCTTCACATAGGCAACCGGACCGCCTTCATCCCCGGTGTGAAGCGTGGCCATGTAGCGGTGACGAGGGTCGAACGGAATGGCATCAATGCGGGCAAGGCGCTGGCGTTCAGCTTCCTCCAGCCCGGCCTTCAGGGCCAAGGCCATCAGCGCGCCTTCCATCGGATCGCCGTCAACGCCATGCGATCCGTCGACCATGCGCAAACTGGCGTCGTTACACAGAAGGGCTGCCCGGCAGAGCTCGGCCAGCACCGGATCATCAAGTGCGCTGGCCGCGATGCCGTCGCGGGTGAACTCTCCATCCGGCGCGTAGCCGGTGCCGCCGATCTGCCACAGCGCGCTGCCGGTGGCGGCTGAGGCCACCATCATCTCGTTGCGGGTGAGCGTGCCTGTCTTGTCTGAACAGATCACCGATACTGCGCCAAGGGTCTCTACCGCTGGCAGCCGGCGTATAATGGCGTTGCGGCCAGCCATGCGCTGGACACCGATGGCCAGCGTGATGGTCATGACGGCGGGCAGGCCTTCCGGGATGGCGGCCACGATAAGGCCGACCACCGCCATGAAAGCTTCGTCGAAGGCGTAGTGATGGGTCAATGCGGCATAGGCGAAGACCAGTCCGGCCATGCCCAGAATGATCATGGTGAGCTGGCGGGCAAACAGGTTCATCTGCCGCAAAAGAGGCGTGGTCAGCTGTTCCACCTGGCCCAGCATGGTGCTGATCCGGCCGAGTTCGCTGGCCTTGCCGGTGGCAACCACGACGCCTGTTGCATGCCCGGCAGTGATCAGCGTGCCAGAGAAGACGATATTGTGCCGGTCGCCGAGCGGGGCGTCAGCGGCCACCGTTCTGGTGCAGGACTTGTCCACGGGGACGGATTCTCCGGTGAGGATGGCTTCATCTGCCCTCAGGCTGCGCGCCTTGACGAGGCGCATATCGGCCGGCACCCGGTCACCGGCTTCCAGCAGTACGATGTCGCCGGGTACGATCGCACAGGCAGGCAAGGTCGTTCGCCGGCCATCGCGCAGGACCGCAGCATGCGGGTCGATCATGCCGCGTATGGCGTCCAGCGCCCGCTCGGCCCGCCCCTCTTGGATATAGCCGATGGCCGCGTTGACGATCACCACTGCCACAATCACGACGGCGTCGGTGATATGACCGATCGCTGCGGCCAGAACGGCAGCGGCTATCAGCGCATAGATCAACAGATTGTGGACCTGGGAAAGCAGACGCGCCAGCCGACTGCGCCGCCGCGCCCCGGCCAGCCGGTTGGGGCCATACTGTTCCAGCCGCGCTTCGGCTTCATCCGCGCTCAGGCCTTCGGCACGCGTTTCGAGCGCTTTCAGCACGGCGTCCGGGGTCAGAGTGTGCCACGTACTCTCCGTGCTGCCGGGGGCGGTGGAAGGCGAGGTGTCATCAGACATGAGTGGGTCCGCTGGCGGGGGTCGTGGCATATCAGCGCCCGCAAGGCTCAAGCTGGCCTTGCGGGCGCATAACAGTCTTGGCGCGGCCTGTGTTTGTTACAAGCGCAAACCGGGCCGGTCAGTGACTGAAGAGGCAGGGTGTCTTGCTCTTGAACAGCAGATCGCGCGTCACACCGCCCAGGATGAACTCGCGCAGGCGGCTGCGGCCATAGGCACCGGCCACGATGAGACCTGCGCCCTGCAGCTCGGCCGCCTTGATGATCGCCTTGCCGGCATTCTTTTCCTTAACATGCACGGTCTCTGCTTTCACCGCGTGGCTGGCCAGCCAGGCCGATACATCATCAAGCGCTTCGCTGGAGGTTTCCTCGCCCACGCCGGTGACCACGACGCGTTTGGCTTGTGTTAGCACCGGCAGGGCGGCGGCTACGGCCCGCCGGGCCTGGGGCGTGTCCTTCCAGGCAACCAGGACGGTGGAGAAATCCAGCTCACCCTTGCCGCGCGGTACAGTAAGCACGGGGCGGCCCGCAGCCATGATCACGTCGGACGGGTCCACACCGATGACGGGAAAATCGCTGTCGGCGCGCGCGCTGACGACGAGAATGTCCGCGGCTCTGGCGTGTTTGGCGAGGTAGGGAGCCGGAGCGGTCAGGGCACTGCGCCAGGAGATCTTGTCCTTACCCAGTACCGCCGCCTTCTTGGAAAAGCGCAGCGAAAGGGCCTTCAGATCTTTTTCCAGCAGCGCGATATTGTCCGGGTCGGGATGCATCACGCCTTCGGGCGTAACGATGGCTTCAGGGCGAGCCATAGCGCCCACGCCAATCAGTTTGGCTCCGAACGTTTTGGCCAGTCCGAGTGCGGCTTCGACGCGCCCGTTCTTGAATCCGTCCGGTGATACGTGAACCACGAGTGTTCTGGGGGGCATTTTTGATCTCCTTATGGCTGACCGGGCGGCAGCCGGTCGGGTGAATGCGGTGAGGAAAGAAACCCGCGCGTACTCGCCTGCAGGCCCGCGAGCGTGCCGGCATCAACGCGGGTGGCGAGTACGGCAAGGACGCCGGTGACGGTGCTGGCCGCGGGCACCGGAAAGTTCAAGGGCAGGCGGTCGCCGACGCGGTGCAGGAAAGTGTCAGGCCCCGTCTCGCCGGTGTTGAGTTGCCAGTCCTGAACCGTCAGGCCGCCGATGAATAGTGGCATGCCGGCGGCCAGGCGCAGTGTGGAACTGGCCGGCAGGCCCTCTCGGGTCGCGTGCAAAACCGCCTGCAGGGCGGCATAGGCGTGCATCCGGTCGGGCAGCTGCAGCCGCGCGCATATGGCGTCAAGCAGGTCGCAGGCTTCAAATACGGCATCGCGCAGGATCACCGGGGGCTCGCGCATGACAGGGGCACTCCGTTGTTGCGGAGACAGATTCGCCTATCCGTCATGGCACGGCATTGACCGGGATCAATACGTCTGCGCGCCCGCCACTTCCTGCAGCCGACGGGCATCCAACACCTGCACCCGCTCGGATTTGCCGCCCTCCAGAGCGATCACACCGAGCTTTTTCAGCCGGGTCATGCACCGGCTGACCGTCTCGATGGTCAGGCCCAGAAGATCGCCGATCTCCGCGCGGCCAAGGGGCAGGACCAGCCGGTCCGGCGAGCCGCCGCAGATACGCTCATGGTCCTGCTCATCCAGAATGAAGCCCGCCACGCGCTCCATCGCGGTCTTGCGCCCGAGTGCCAGAATGTGGGCCTGCGCATCGGCAAGCTCGTTCTCCAGCTGGCGCATCACCGCATGCTCGATCTCGCCATGGCGCGCGAACAGGGCTTTCAGCGCCCGGCGCGGCAGGATGCACAGCTCGCAGTCGGTGATGGCCGCGACCGTACAGGCCATCTTGTCACGAAACGGCGCACCGATGAAATCGCCGGGCCTGAGCACGCGCAGGAGCTGTGTGCGTCCATCAGGCAGCGACTTGTAGACCTTCAGTCGACCGCGCGTGACATTCGCTACGTGATCGCTGGGGTCGCCTTCCAGCATGAGCAACTGGCCCCCGCTGAGGCGTTTTACCGAGACGACCGCTTCCATGTCACCGATCTGATCGATATCCAGCGTGGCGCATACGCCGCGCTCTCGCACTTCGCAGCCGATGCAGCGGCTGGCGTCCGCCATTATGAGTACCTGTTTGTTCACGGCGGGAATTCCATCTTGGTTTCGAAAACATAGTAACACGTTTCACCGCCAGCCAGATATGCTGCCGAAGCGTTGAGGGTGAGGAGCGGAGGACAGGAAAAATGGTTCGGGCGGGTCTTCTGGCCATGTTGGCGATGTGGAGTGCGGGCTGTTCTCAGGAGCGGTCAGAGCCGGGCGTATGCCTCGACATCGCGCTGCCTGATCATGATAGTCCGGAGGCTGGCATGGTGTGGGTGCCAGCCGGGCAGGTCACTATCGGGTCGGACGCCTTTTTCCCCGAGGAGCGCCCGGTGCGCACCGTGGATGTGGATGGCTTCTGGATTGCCCGGCACACGGTCACCAATGCCGGGTTTGCCCGTTTTGTGGAGACCACGGGCTATATCACGCTGGCCGAGCGTGACGGCGAGGGGACCGGCGGCGGGGCGGTGTTCGGTCCCGGCGTGCAGGTGCGCGACTGGTCCGATATTCGGACCTGGTGGCGCTTTGACCCGCGCGCAAGCTGGCGCAGGCCGCAAGGAGGCAGCAGCACGATTGAGGGCCGAGACACCTACCCGGTGGTCCAGATCGCCTATGAGGACGCGCTGGCCTATGCGCGCTGGCGCGGCCATGACCTGCCGTCAGAAGCCGAATGGGAGCGTGCAGCACGCGGTGGGCTGGAGGGCGAACCCTATGTCTGGGGCAGCGAGGTCCGGCCGGATGGTATGTATATGGCCAATCACTGGCAGGGCGTGTTTCCGTTTGAAGACAGTGGAGCGGACGGGCACGCCGGATTGGCCCCGGTGGGATGTTACCCGCCCAACGGCTACGGCCTTTACGACATGGCCGGCAATGTGTGGGAGTGGACGTCCGGGCGATGGGAACGCGAGGGTTACCGTGTCATCAAGGGCGGCTCGTTTCTGTGTTCTGACAGTTATTGCCACCGCTATCGTCCCGCCGCACGCCAACCTGGCGATGAGGCGTTCTCCACCGAGCATTTGGGCTTCCGCACCGTTTGGCGCGGACCGCCGCCGCGTGAACGCGACGGGTAGCGCCTATCGGGCCAGCATTTCCTGCTCTACTGCCCATAGCCGGTCCTGCCCCCAGTGCGCGGGGCGATCGTCAACGCGAAAGGCTGGCACGCCCCATATGCCCAGCGCCAGCAGGGCTTCGCGATTGGCTTCCGCCTCTTCACGCCAGCTCTGGTCAACCAGCGCGGCGTCCATATCGGTCGCTTTCAGGCCCGCCCGCTTACATAGTTTCAGAAGACCGGAGCGTGTGCCTGCATCGATGCCCTCTGCAAACACGCCCTTCAGAAATGAATGGGCGAAGGCCGCGCCCTTGCCCTGCTTCAAGGCATGGAAGGTGACGGCAAGTACGCGCTCGGCCGGACGGCCCACAGGGTCGGCGATAAGACCGAAAGGCACGCCGAGACGCTCTGCCTCCCTCTTTGTATCGCGCACGATATAGAGGCGCTTCGCGGTAGGCACGGGCAGGCCGCGCATCACCATGGGCAGGACCGGGCGCAGGCGCAGCGCGGCCTTGTGGGCATCGGCCAGCGCCATCAGGCGCTCCATCGCGATATAGCTGTAGGGGCTGCGTAGGGAGATGAAGGCCTCAAGGACGGGCTGTCTGGCAGGTGTGGCGGGCTGAAGCGTTGCCTCGCGACGAGGCACGAAATGGTCCGCTTCCTGCCAGCCTATCCCTGCCAGCCTGTCTTCGAGATAGCCAAGCCGGTCCAGCCCCCAATACCACTCGCCCTCGAAATGGAACGTACCTCCGAGATAGTGGCCGAGACGCTTGCGTTCACGGGCACCCTTGGCCAAGGCTTTTTGCGGGTTCCCGGTGGGGTCCGGCACCGCTTCGCCGCTGCGCCAGGCGGTCTCGATGGCGGCAACGGTGAGCGAGAAAGTACGCGCATCCGTGATACCGGCCAAAGCGGCCTCAGCCGCCTGAACT
>JBJHCI010000106.1:0-462 GCA_050485925.1 Maricaulaceae bacterium | reverse complement strand
ACCCAGCCCCGAGGCCAGCGTCTGCGCATCGCGAAGTGACCAGTCCTGCAGCCGCTCCCGGTCCGGCGCGGCCGCCTCATCGGGTGGCGGCACCAGAAAGGGTAGCACGCGCACGCCATACACCTCTTCGAGATGGGGCAGAGCGCGTGCCGCCAGCAAGGAATAGGGATCATCAGCCTGATGAAAATAGCGCACCACAGGCCGGGAAAAGGTGGCCCGCCGCTTCAGCCCCGCCCATCTGCGCTGGACCGTCCGGATGGCCGAGCTGGTGATCAGGGCGGGAGCAAGGCTGCGCGGTGCAGGCATTATGTCACCATGTCCCGCCCGGCATCGGCGAGCTTTGCCAGAGTCTCGGCATATCTGAAGGCCGGTTCGGAGCGTTCAGTCAGATCGGTGCCGTAGAGGATCTTCTTGATCGGCTTCATCGTGATTCTCCGTTGGAGGTCACCGCAGGCGGCATCG
>JBJHCI010000105.1:0-6497 GCA_050485925.1 Maricaulaceae bacterium | reverse complement strand
GTGCGCGCCCGGCGCTCGGCGGCCAGCAACGCCTCGGGCGGAATGCCCAGCATGTCTTCGGTGACAGCGCGGGTGCGGAACTCGCCGCCCGGCCCCGCGCCCCGGTTGGCACCGCCGGAGTGGCAGGTATCCACCACCAGCCAGACGAACACGTTGCGCTCTCTCAGCGCGTCGAGGAACTCGCCGATCTCGTCGTCGATAACGGCATTCCTTACGCCTGCCTGCCGGTCGCCATGCGCCCCTTCCCAGGCGCCGATATCGAGGGGAAGGAAAATCTCGTCAAACCCGTTGGCTTCGGGGATGGGCGCGTCTTCGGGCTGCGGCTGGCGAGAACCGTGGCCGGAGAAATAGACAAGAATCTCGTCGCCAGGCTGCACCCGCTCCATCATCAGGGCAAAAGCAGCCATGATCTCGGCCCGGATAGGTTCGCCATGAGCGGCAAAGTCGATGCCTGTCTGGTCCAGCCCGTCTGCAAGGACATGAATATTGGTGTCGGGAACATCATAGGCGCGCAGCGCGCGGATCATCAGCGCGACATCATTGCGCGGTCCGAACAACTCCACACCCGGTCCAATGCGTTCCTCGTCATAGCCGGAAGCCCCGATCAGAAGGGCGTGGCGCTGGGGCGTGCTGGCATGAAGGGGGGCGATAAGCAGAAGGAAAAAGCTGGCCAGCGCAACCAGCATGATACCTACTCTCGACATGGTAATCCCTCCCATCATTACCGGCTGTATGCGCTCCCGGTTGTCAGCGGGCGGCACGCGGCCCGACACCGTGTACCGCCCGCCCACCAGCCTCCGGCGGGAGCTGCCGGAAGCTGTCCCTGGTTAATTGGTGACCATGTTGAAGCTGACGCCAACCTGGCCAAGATTGCGGATTTCCACGCGGAAATTGCCGGTCCAGCGCGGTGTCCAGAAGCAGGACATACGGTCGGTGTAGTCGATATGGCGGCAGATCAGATTGCCGTTCTGGTCATAGACATACATGTCCAGGTCCGTACGGCCCGGCCCGTTCGCCCACACCGCCGCGCGTTCACCGCCACGGAAGGAGATGTTGTAGCTGGTGGTGCCGCGGGCGCTGACCCAGCCGCTGGCGCGGCCCGGCCCGCCAACCCGACCGCGGGCGGCCTGCGCTTCGGTTTCTGCGATCAGCGAGGACAGGGCTTCATCGCCCCGGGCAAGAACGCGGGCTTCATCGAGCATGTCTTCGGCTGAAGCGAACTCGATATCGGCCTCCTCGGCTTCTCCATCCTGCTCGGCGAGTTCATATTCGCGTTCTTCCACATCGATGCCCTGGCGGATCCGGGCGGCGACAATCACAGCCAGCGGATCGCGTGCGTCGACGCCATAGCTGTAGAGCTCGTGGGACAGGGCCAGCAGTTCAACGCCGGTGGTTTCGCCACTGCGTTCACCCTCGGCAATATTGGTACCCTCTTCGTCAAGGGCGACAGCCGCTCCGCACAGGGCAAGCGCGGCGGTGGCGGCTAACAGAGAAGAGATTTTCATTGTTCCAACTCCTTGAAGAACAAGATGTCTTGAGTGCGGTGAAGGGCTGTCAGGCCAGTCCTGAAGCTTGTTTTCACCAGATTGCGCTTCGAGCGTTACGCCTCGGGGGGCATGAAGAAAAGTCAAAAACAGACCCTGTCAGGATTTGTCAGAAAGCCTCGTTTCTGCAAGTCCAGAAACCTGACAAGGCTTGTCAGTAGATGTGAAGTCCCTTCAATTACACCTTAGTGTCGGGAACGGACCGGGAGCAGGACTGATGGATATCAACCCGTTGCGGATCAGCCTTGTGGCAGGGATCAGCCTCGCCCTGCTGGCGGGCGCGCACCTGCAGGGCACGCAGTCGCATGGCTCACACGATGACAATGCCGCCACGACCGCCCTGCCGGATGGTTCCGGCTGGGTGGTGCCGGAAGGGGTGCTGGCATCGGTGGTAACGCTGTATGCCGAGCGCGCGGTCGCCGAACCGGTCATGATCCAGGCTGGTGGGGGGCTGTTCGCCGAAGATGCCAACCGGGATCAGCCACAGGAGGGCTGGTCCTGGCGCGCCGGCTCCGGGTTTGCTGTGGCGGCAGGCGGGTTTGTGCTGACCAATCATCATGTGATCGCCGGTGCCCGGCGTATCGAGGCACGCCTGTCCGACGGGCGGCGTGTGCCCGGCGAGCTGGTGGGCAGTGATCCGCTGACCGATCTCGCCTTGGTGCGGGTTGGTGTTGATCTGCCGGTGATGGAGTGGGGTGACGAGAGCCATCTGCATATCGGTCAACGCGTCTTCGCGATCGGTTCCCCGCTGGACTTCCATCACTCGGTCAGCGCCGGAGTGGTGGGCGGATTCGCCCGCGCCTATGACGGTTCTGATCCTGTCAGCTATCTCCAGCACGATGCCGCGCTCAATCCGGGCAATTCGGGCGGACCACTCATCGATGCGAACGGGCGGGTCGTCGGTGTCAACACCGCCATTCCGCAGGAGGCCTTTTTCAATGTGGGAATTTCGCTTGCCGTGCCCGCGCGCACGGCCCGGGCAATAAGCGAGACGCTGCTTGCCGATGGCCGGGTGCAGCGCGGCTATCTCGGCGTCACCGTACGGGCGCTGCATGGTTCGTTGGCAAGCGCGCTTGGCCGGGCGAGCGGTCAGGGCGTGCTGGTGGAGGCTGTGGAGGCCGGTTCACCCGCAGCGGAGGCCGGGCTGCGCCCTGGCGACACGCTCCTTGGCTTGAATGGACAGGCGTTGGGCGTTCCGCGTGATCTGGCCCGTGCCCTGCTCCTCACCCGCCCGGGCGAGGAGGTCACGCTAACGGTGCATGACGGGCAGGCGCGGATTCAGTTGGCGGCTCTTCTGGAAGCTCGCAGGGACGGGCCGGACCAAGTGCGCGCTCGCGACCTTTTACACGGGGCCGAGCCGGGCCGCGGCTTCGGTATCGTTCTTGCCGAGGTGGCCGCTGAAGCGGGCGTGACGGTTGAAAGCGTGGCGCCGGGCAGCCCGGCGGCCCGCTCGGGCCTGCGGCCTGGTGACCGGGTGCTGTCCATCGGTACGGTCGCGCTGCATGATCCCCGCGAGGCGATGGTGCGTCTGGCGCTGGCGCGCGAGGAAGTCGCGCTGCGGGTGGTGCGTGCCGGGGAGGGTGAACCACGCTTCATCGCGCTGTCTCACACACCGGGCGCGACTCTGCACGCGCCAGATCACGCTGCTTTCGCCGACGCGGCGGGCGGTCCCTACTGATTCGGATGACGCAGGAAAGGAAGGTCGCGGCATGCATATCCTGATGATCGAGGACGAGAACCAATGGGCCGAGTGTGCCCTTCAGGCCGTCGCCGGTGAGGAGGGATGGATGCTGACGCGCGCGGACACGGGGGCTCAGGGCATTGCCCTCGCGGCATCCTCGGCGATAGACGTGCTGATCATCGATCGGGTCATAGAGACGGACGGGTCTGATGGGCTGGAAGTTCTCGCGCGTCTCCGGGGGATGGGGGTAACAGCACCCGCCCTCATCCTGTCGAGTCTGGGCCAGGCACATCAGCGCGTGGAAGGGCTGGAAGCAGGGGCGGACGACTATCTTGCCAAACCTTTCGATGCAGCCGAACTGCGCGCGAGGCTCAAATCACTGGCACGCCGCGCCGGTCACGTGGCCAATCCCGAAGTGATTGTGCTGGGACAGCTCGAAGTGCGAGTGAAGGCGCGCACCGCTCATTGGAATGGCCGGCATATCCCGCTCTCCCCGCAGGAATTCAACATCTTAAAGCTGATGGCGGAACGGGCAGGCAGTCCTGTGAGCCGCGATACGCTCTGGGCCGAGGTGTGGATCGATTTTCCCAACCTGCCCCCGCAGATCAACGTGATTGATGTCGCCGTTGCGCGCCTGCGCCGTTCGATCCGGGCGGTAGTGGGAGACGACCTGATCGAGACGCAGCGGCTGAAGGGGTATGTGCTGACATCGGGCAATTCCGGGCAATAAGGGTCGTTGCCGTCCGCAGCCTGCCCGATTGTCAGGCAGGCCTGTCAATTATGTAGCATTTATGTCACGGGCGTTACCGTTTCAAAAACCTGCGCTGGACAGGTCAAGGCTGACTGCTGCCTAATGGATTCGTGAAGTGTGCGTGATGAGCATGTAACGCGCGTGCGGGTGTGCGTTCGTTGCGGTCAGATACGCGCTACGTGCTTGGGTTGCCGGCTTCGAAGCTGGCGTTGTTGATCCTAGGGGGACATTTTCATGTCAGGTCGAATTTCGAAACTCCGCCGCGTGCTGGCTGGCGGATCCGCGCTTGCGACGGCGACCATGCTGTCGGCAGGCCTTGCTCATGCTATGGCGCAGGACGGAGCGCAGGCGGGTGAACAGCCTAGCGATGTGATCACAGTGACGGGTTCGCGCATCGCGCGTGACCCCAATCTGGCTTCGCCTGTTCCTGTCCAGTCGGTAACGGGTACAGAGCTTCGCGAGGCGGGCCAGCCCAACATTACCGAAGTGCTCAACCGCATGCCGGCCCTTCTGTCCTCTACCAGTTCCGAGGCGAGCATCAGCGGCAATAACGTGCTGAACCTTCGCGGCCTTGGCAGCAACCGGACGCTGACGCTCGTCAACGGTCGCCGCTATGTCGGTGGCTTTGAGGGATCCAGCGCGGTCGACGTGGCCTCCATCCCCAACGCTCTTATCGAGCGGGTCGAAGTGCTGACAGGCGGTGCGTCGGCTGTTTACGGTTCGGACGCCGTGACGGGCGTGATCAACTTCATCCTGCGCGATGATTATGAGGGCTTCAACGTGAATGCCCGCACCGGCCTGTCCAGCCGCAGCGATGCCCAGACCTTCAATATCGAGCTGCTGGGCGGGATGAATTTCCACCAGGGCCGCGGCAATATCACCGCCAGCCTGGACTGGCGTCAGGATGATGGTCTGCTGGCCGGCGACCGCCCGTGGTCGCGCGATAACGGCATTCACCGTCACCAGCCGAATCCCGCGCTGCGCTTCCAGCAGGGCGATATCGGTTCGTCCACGCCGCTCTTCCAGCAATTCTACAGCCTGTCGGCCTTCCGCTATCCCTACGGCCTGTTCATTCCGACCACCGCGCAGGGCTTCATCGACCGTTATAACGCGCAGTTTGGCACCTCTCTTACGGTGTCTGATCTCAGCGCGGCCGAAATGGCGCTGATCGACCGTCGGAACAATTCGCCGACCCGGGCCATCCTGCCCCAGCCGACCTTCTCGATTTCCAACCGTTACGGCATCATCTCTCCGTTCAATCTCGATATCTTCCACGGTATCGATCTTGATGGGGACGGCGTGCCGGACTGCGATCAGTCCTTTGTCGGCTTCAACAACCAGTTCTACCTGCCGGGCTTCTTCGGCGATCCCAATCCGGGCGCTGACGGCGCGTTCAACTTCGACTATGCCGGTGGTTGCTGGACTCGCGGCCCTGATGGGGTTCTGCGTCCCTATCAGGATGGCCTTGTGGCCGGCAGCTTCAATCAGTTCGGCGGCGATGGCGTGCCGGACCGGTATGACGAAGACTCGCTCTACCCCAGCAGCGAGAACATCACCCTCAACATCAATACGCGCTATGATCTCACGGCCAATACGCGCGTATTCCTTGAGCTTGCCTATTCGAAGGGCGAAAGCCGGCGCGCCGTGATCCAGAACGGTTTCTTCGACCTGCTCTATGGCGCTCCTGACAACCCGGTCCTCCCGGCCGAGCTGGTGGGGACAAGTGCTATGGCGCCCGGTGGTTTTGCCGGCGCGATCACCGGTCTGCCCGGTGGTCTTTGGATTACGCGGGATCCGACCGATACGGGCGGCGCCCAAACCAATGTGGACCGGGAAACCATCCGGATTGTCGGCGGATTTGAAGGTGAGTTCTCCAACGGCTGGACCTGGGAGGTCGCCGCCAATTACGGACAGTTCACGAGCGAAACGCGCGGTAACGAGGTGATCCTTGACCGTTTCTTCGCGGCGATTGATGCCGTGTCCGATCCGGTAACCGGCGCGGCGGTTTGCCGTGTGGATCTCGATCCCACCCACATTCCGTTCACGACGCTGTTTGATATCCCTGAGTTCAATCCGGGCGTGTTCAGCTTTACCCCGGGCGCGGGCCAGTGCCGTCCGGCCAATATCTGGGGTGGTGCCGATTCCATCAGCCAGGAGTCGCGGGACTTCTTCACTGCCAGCACGCTCGACAAGGTTCAGCTTCGTCAGTCCGTGTTCAGCGGCGTGCTTGTCGGTGATCTCGGTGACTTCTTCACCCTGCCAGCCGGTCCGATCGGTTTCGCGGTCGGCGGCGAATACCGCACCGAAAACGCGTCGACCACGCGTGATCCCTGGCTGCGCGGGGAGTTGCCGGCGGAGTCGCCCTTCCCGGCAGGCACCAACATCTCTGACGTGAGCGACAACAATTCGCTCGGCTTCAACGCGTTGTTCCTGTACCAGAACTCCAAAGGTTCCTACCGGGCAGCCGATGCGTTCATAGAGGTGTCTGTGCCGCTTCTGGCTGGCCAGCCGCTTGCCGAGG
>JBJHCI010000104.1:0-6505 GCA_050485925.1 Maricaulaceae bacterium | reverse complement strand
GAACGGATATCGTACCAGCTTCATGAAGGGGAGCTTGCAAATGATCATCACCAGTGAGGCATAGCCGAGCGCCGTTGCTAGGCTCGCCCCGTAATTGACCGTGGCGTGCACCCAGAATTCGCGGAAATCGAACTCTGCCGCGATCATGTGCTGACCGCCCCACCAGGACAGCGGCAGGCCGATGGCCAGCGCAATCAGAGCCGTCACGCCATAGCGGGCAATGCTCCACTGCGCGGTCAGGAAGCCCAGCTTGAACATGGCCATGCCGATGAACATCACCCCGATAACGCGCCCGCCAAACAGGCCCATGCCCATGAACTGGCCCATCATCGCGCCGAACGCATTGATGCCGAGCCGTTCCAGTCCGCCCGCCTGATAGGCGGCTACCACCTGCTGATAGGCTTCTGGTGTCGGCACGATCGATCCGGTCAGTTCATCGGGGATGAGCGCCATCGACGCCAGCATGGCGAAAAAGAGCAGTCCGGCGACGGCAATCCAGAACAGGCCCCAGAAAATCAGCTTGCCCACACTCATCCGGCGGAACAGGACCGCAACCATGCCGAACACGGCATAGCTGACCAGGATGTCGCCGTACCACAGCACATAGGCGTGGATGAGACCGATCAGGAGCAGCCAGCGCATCCGGCTGAAATGTACCTTACGTGAGGCGTCCGGCTCCTCGCCCACCATCAGGATGATCCCGGCACCAAACAACGCGGAGAAAATGGTGATGAACTTCATCTCGAAGAAGACGTGGGAATAAAACCACACGTCAATCGACGCGCCGGTAAAAAGCGGGTCGGCCGGCAGGAACTGCTGGGCCTGTATGGGCAGGAAGAAAAAGGGGATGTTCATCACCAGAATGCCCATGATTGCGATACCGCGCAGCACATCAAGGCTTTCGTGACGGTGTTCAACCGTTACCGGGCTGGCACTCATGGACCTGATCTCCTGCTATCTGATATCGGCCTGCACGTTCACCGCAAGCCGGCCGCACTGGCAAGCAAAAAGGCCCGCTGCATCCGCTTTCATTACGAAGATTTCATCGCGAATCTTGCGCTTTCCCCTTGAGCAGGCAGGCGGACAGCTTCATAAGCGGCACTCAGAATGGGGATTTGGGCCATGCTGGGCGTAGCCATCGACATTTTTCACTGGATCGCCGGGGCCGTGCTCGCACTGGTTGGTATCAGCTATGACCGGGTGGAAGATTGCAGTCCGCCCGTGCGCCAGCAATCCATTGAGGAAGCCCGCTTCATCACCGGCGAAGGCATGATCCATCAGGCCTCCGGCGCGTTCGAATGGCGCTACACCGTCCTGGAGGACGGCAGCGTGCAGGTGAACGTACAACCGGTCAGCGGGGTGGACCTATCGGGATGTGGTACACGCGCACAGCGTCTGCCAGAACCGCCCCGCCCGCCGGTCTTGCGCCTTTAATTTAATCCCGTCTCCGCCTAGAACAGGGATCTGACAGTCCGGCCTGGGTGCCGGAAGGGTTCTGATTCCAGCGGGGCGCATACCATGCCTGCCGACGACACATCCGCCTCCAGGGCTAAGCCGGACACCGCGCCTGTTCCCGCGCCCATGGCCGACCCGTCTGCCGGGAACGTGCCCGAGCGGGCACGCCCGCAGGCCATCCCGGCATCGCCCGCACCGGCCAATGGCGGCGGCTGGCTGGCCTTTGCCGGTGCGGCATGTGGCGCGCTCTGGCTCGGTGGTGCCGGAGCCTATCTCTATGGCTATGTTATCAGCGATTTTGCCGCGCTCAGCCCGGCCCAGCTTGCCGGCGTGGCAATCTTTGCCGGGGCACCTGCCCTGCTCTTCCTGCTGACCGGCTTTCTGGGGCGTGCGGTCGTGCGTGCGGGCCAGCAGGCACGCTCTGTGGAACGCGCCATTGCCCATCTTGCGACGCCGACTGACGCCCTGCAGGGCGAAGTGCGTATGATGGCCGACGCGGTCAGCCTGCAGGTCGGACGCATCAACACAGCCATGGACAGTGCACTGGCGCGACTTGCGGCCATGGAAGAAGTGATCACCCATCATGCCGACACGCTGGAAGACAGCTCCAAGGCGGCACGCGAACGGGTCGAAGGGCTGATGCGCACCTTGAAGACCGAACGCGAGAAGCTCACCGAAATTGCGGACGGCCTCGATGACAAAGCGGCCCTGATCGCCGAGGCCATCAAGGATCAGTCGGAGATGGTGGCCGCCGCAGCCGAACTGGCCAATGAGAAGGCGAACGAGGGCGCGCTGGCCCTGCGCGCTGGTGCCGAACGCCTGACCGGTGCAGGTGAGGACACGGTGCGTTCTGCCGAGAAGGCATCGGAAATCCTTGCCAAGCGGGCCGGTGACATGCGCGAACTGGCCGATACGCTCAAGACCCGGGGCGACGGACTGGACGCAGCCTATCTCAAGCATCGCGAGCGGCTGGCCGAAGCCAGCGAAGCCCTGCGACGCGAACAGGAAAAGATCGCCGCCGCGCTCGACTTCCACAAGGCGGAGCTGGCGACGCTCTCCAAGACAGCCGGGTCCGGTGCGGAAACCTTGCGTAAGTCGGCCGAAGAAAGCGGCGCGGTCTTCACCCGAGCGGTCAATGACGCGATCACCCGCGCCTCAGCGCTTGCCAAGACGATCGAGAGCGAAACCCGGCTGGCCGCCGAGGCCAATGAGACCATGCTCAAACGCTTGACCGAGACCGCCCGGGAAGCGCGCGAGGCCGCAATGGAAGCGGCGGAGAAATTCACCGGCCAGGCCGAAACCGCCGAAGCCGCGCTGGAGCGGGTGAGCGAGGCCGGATTCGAAGCTGCCCGCCGCTCCGACGAAGCGTTCCAGGCGCGCCTGCGCGAGGCTGAAGACCTAGTGGAGCGGGCAGCCAAGGCCTCCGAGATCGCCAGCGACAGCGTACGCCAGCAGCTCGCCGAAACGCTGGATGCAGCTCGCAAACAGGCTGACCATGTGGAAGTGATGCTGCGCGACATGCGCGCACGTTTCGATGATGCTCCTGCGGCGGCACGCCGCGCAACACTGGAGCTGGAACGCGCCCTGTCCGACGGGCTGGAAAAGCTGAACCAGACTGCGGAGGAAGCGGCAGAGAACGCGCGTGAGATAGATGCGATGTTCCAGGCGCGCGTACGTCACAATTACGAGCTCTTGTCCGATTTCATGTTGCGCATGGGCTCGGTGGCCGGCGGTCGCAAGCCCATTGATATCGCGCCCAACGAAGTGCCCGATCCGCTCAATATCCGCCGCAGGAAATCTGCAGAGCCGGTGGACGACGAATCGGAAATGCGCCTTGAAGAGCATGACCGTGTCGCGGACGAAGAGGCCTCGCAATTGCGCACCGCTCGCCCCGAAGGCGGCTGGCGCTGGAAGGATCTGCTGGCCAATATGGACCCCGATCCGGATACGCCCACGCCGGAGGACACGCCGCGTCCGAAAAAGCGGCGCTAGGACCTCTGCATATTGCGATTTTGTGGACCGGCCCAGCTAATCCCGGTCTTAACCAGACGATTTACCCCGCTCGCACACGGTTGCGTGCGAAAGCGCGCGCCAGCACCCTCATCGCCGTGGTAGAGAGGGTGACATTCATGCCCGTTTCACGACTCTCGTAAGGGTGCCAGCCCGACGGCCAACGGAACACTGCCCAATTCGCCCCGGCGCCTTCCAGCGCGGTGATGCGCGTCTCGAAATAGTGGGCTAGGCCCGGGGCATGGAGTGCCGCTCCAAACTCCAGACAGGCCCAGCGCGGCGTATCCGCCATCGCAGGCGCGAGACCCGGAGGATCAGAGGGCAAGCGTATGCCCGCCCCCTCGCCCTGATGGGTATAGGCCCAGGGCTCATAATCATGCACAGCCATCACCGCGCCGGTGCGGACGCTTGTGGAGAGTTGTGTCACCATCCCGGCGCGCGCCCAGCGGTCCGGGCTGATCAGCAGCGGTACATCCGGCGCGTCCGGCCACTCAGCGACCAGCGCAGCCGCCATGGCGCGCCACACATCTCCCCTTCCGTGATCAGAGGCATTGGGTTCGACCATCGGCATGATACCGGCAAGCGAGCGATGAGAGGCAAAGCGGCGCGCGGCATGGATCGCCATCGCCACCCAGGCGGCCTGTCGGTCGCCATCAGCCCACAGGGTCTCGTCCAACAGGCGGGACGGATACCAGTTTTCATTAGGATGGAATGCGAAGGCAGACCGGCCTGGCCCGGAGCGGAAACCCAGCACGGTGTAGAGCCCGGCCCGCTCACACATATCCAACCAGCGTGCGATATGGTCCTCCACCGCCGGATCAGCGCGGAAGGGTGCGGTTTCACCAAAGACGCCGGGCCCTGACCAGACAACCAGATTGGCGCCGACCTCGGCCAGATCATCCAACGCACGCTGGCTGACCGGCGCGCCGATGGGGCCGTTACCCAGGAAGGTTTCACCGTCCAGCTCGCGATAGACGCGCCTCTGAGCGATTACTGCGCCGCGCAGATGCGGGCCGGTCGCATTGTCCCACAACCGGGAGCGCGGCGATGCCGAAGCGGAAGAGAGACGCAATCCGGAAGGCGCAAAGGCAGCAAGCCCGCCCGCGCTAAGCCCGGTCAGAAGTGTACGCCGTGTGGTCATGCCGCCCGGAAGGCCGCGTGCCGGTCAATCCGGCGGAAGGCCTTGCCAGGAAGCTCTGACAGCGCACCCAGCGGCAGGCGTTCGGCGGTGCGCTCCACCCGCTCAGCGAACTGACGCGCCGCTCCAGCGAGTGACGGCGCGGCGGCATAGCCCGCCATTAGCGGGAACTGCCAGCTCGAGAGCTCGGCTTTAAAGCTGTATTCGCCGGGGCCGAGATGGATCTCGCTTACGCCATCGTGAGACAGAGTTTCAGCTATCTCCATCAACAGGGCGAGACCCGGCCCGAACCCGGAAAAGGCCGGGTCATAGACCGGGAACCAGTAGTGCAGCACGTGCTGCGAGCGCATGCCGACATGGATCGCAGCCAACTCCCCGCCAATCTCAAGGCTGGAGACAAGACCGGAGGCGTTGTCCAACCCGCCTGAGACCAGATTGCGGATCAGCTGATTGGTCCACCCCACTGAAAACACGTCGAAATGCCCGGTACGCCGGTATTGCGCCGATTTCCACCTGATCGCAGTCTCAAGCACGTGCGGGCGGCTGTCGTTGATGCGGACGGTAAAGCCCTGGGCGACCTCGTCCAGCTTGCGGCGGCGGGCGCGCAAATTCCGGAAGGCTTTCGGCTCCATCGCGGTGCGGCTGGCGATATAGGCGTCAAAGCCTTGCGACAGGTCCATCACCCAGGAGCCGTCTGTTTCGCGCGCATGGCGAGCAAAAGCCCGCTGACTGCCCAGCGCGCCGTGGAAATCCAGCGCGCCAATTCCAGCGCCCTTCAGCACCTCGGCAAGAGCAAAATCGGCACCCGGCGCTGCGATAAAACCGTGATGGTCGCTTAAAGGGCCGCCAAGTGGCCGGGCATGGCCCATCCCCCCTTTATGGAAGGGCAGGAAGCCGGTGACAACGCCGTTCTGGCGGATAATCGCCACCTGGGTATCGCGCCGAGCCGCACCCAGCGCATCAAGGAACCCAAGCGAGAAATACGGGCTGGCAAGGGCCGGGTCAGCACTCTGGAAAGACCGCCAGATCGCGCGCGCCTCCTCGTCCAGAGCTCCAGCGCACACTGTCTCGACACTGATCATGGCTTGCATCGAAGACATACGCTCGTCCTTCACCCTGCCCCGTTACGGCACACAAACACGCGGTAAATACCCCTTAAGGGCGTTCTTAAGCCGTTGTGATGCACACTGCGTTCCGCTTTTCGCCCGGCACCGGGCTTGCAGGAAAAATAACGAATTGCCGATAGGCACACTGCCGGGCCCTTCAGAGAAGAGTGCATGCTGAACCGACACCTTCTGACGTACCTGCCGGTCTATGCCGCCCAGATCCTTGTCGGATTTGGCGGGGTGATGGTGTTCACCCGCCTTTTGAGCCCGGAAGATTATGGCCGCTACACGTTGGTCATGGCAGCGGCCCTGCTGATCCAGACGCTGATCTTCACCTGGCTGGACGCCGCGGTTGCCCGCCACCATGCCCGCGCCAGTGCGCGCGGACGGCTTTCAGGCCATCTGGCGACCGCCTTCATGATCTATGGGGCGCTGGCGGCGGCAACGCTCATCATCTTCGTGCCGGTCATCGCCTTCGTGCCGATGGACGAAGCCTTGCGCACGGCCTGCTGGTTCGCACTAGCCAGCCAAGTGCTGCGCTCCGCGATGATGGTGGTGCTGGAAACACGCCGAGCAGAGGGCGAGGCCGCCCGCTTTGCGCTGCTCGAAAGCTTCATCCTGGCCGCCGGTTTCGGCCTTGGCGTTGTGTTCGTGGCCGCTGGCGGGCTGGGCCCAGCCGGACCGTTTGCCGGTATTGCGCTCGCGGTTGCAATCGCGCTCGTGATCGATCTGCCGGTCCTCCTCTCCAAGGCCAAGCGCGACCGGGCCGAGGTGCCGCGCGCGGTGCGCTTCTTCG
>JBJHCI010000103.1:0-6515 GCA_050485925.1 Maricaulaceae bacterium | reverse complement strand
CTCCTGAGGCGAAGAAAAGCACCATCATCTTCACCCGCACCAAGCGCGGGGCCGACAAGGTGGCGAAATTCCTCGTCGAGTACGGCCACAAGGCCGCGGCCATTCACGGCAACAAAAGCCAGAACCAGCGCGAAAAAGCCCTTGCGGCCTTCAAGGCCGGCGAGATGCGGGTGCTGGTGGCGACCGATATCGCGGCCCGTGGTCTCGATATTGACGGCGTCGAGCTGGTGGTGAATTTCGAATTGCCCAACGTGCCGGAGTCTTATGTCCACCGTATCGGCCGGACCGCACGCGCAGGCGCTGCCGGCCGCGCAATTGCGCTGGTAGCTCCTGACGAGCGCGGTCTGCTGATGGATATCGAGAAGCTGACAGGGCTCACCATTCGCGGGCTCAACGATGCGCCGCCGATCAGCGGCCCGATCCGTCCCGTGCAGAAGCAGCGCGGACAAGGTGGCGGTCAACGCCGGGGCGGTAACGGTGGTGCCCATCGTGGCCAACATGGCGCGGCTCAAGGCTCGGGGCAGGGCGGGGGGCAGAAACGCTCCCGCAATCGCCGCCGCAAGCCCGGTGGTGCGCAAGGCGGCCAGCGCCAGAGCGCGTAGTATCAAGGCATCTTCTTCGTCGTTAAGGTCCCCGCTTTCGCGGGGATAAACTCCGGCGGGAACCCAGAGCCGCTGGCCACCGCCAGAGCCCTATGATCTCTGGACCCCCACTTTCGTGGGGGTGACGATGAGGGCGTGGCGCGGACTATTCCCGCTTCAGCGGCGTCATGTCGAAATGCAGCACCTCTTCGCGCGCGCCGAGCTTCGTGTAGAGCGCGACCGCGGGTGGATCCACGTAATCGGCCTGCACAGAGACCACCCACGCACCGATATCGCTTGCGATGCGCCGTGTCTCGTTGATGAGGGCGGTGGCGAGTCCCTTTCGGCGGTGCGCCGCGTCCACGGCTAGGTCGTAGATATAGATCTCGCTGCGCTCGCGCTCGAATTTGGGCATTACGTAAGCTGCGAGTCCGCCGATGATTGTACCGCCCTCGACCGCCGCCAGCGCAATGAAGTGTGGGTTGGCCAGCAGGCTGTCGCGATACTCTGCCGAGGGCATGGCGCCGGTATAGGTGTCAGGTTCTTCAAACACCTTGCCGAACAGGGCAAGCCAATCGGCAAAGCCGTTGTCGTCATTCGGGGAAAGCCGGATAACTTCCATTGCGATCCTGCCGGTTACTCCGCTGCCGCCCGAATGGCGTCCGGGCTGGGCGCTGATGCGCGCACGGCCGGGTCCACATGGCCCTCGAACTTCTCGAAATTGGCGATAAACATATCGGCGAGCTTGAGCGCCTGCGCGTCATAGGCCGCCGCATCGCTCCAGGTCTGGCGCGGATCGAGAATGGCCGGATCGACACTGGGTACTGAGACCGGAACATCAAAGCCGAACACAGGATCCTTGCGGAACTGCGCTGCGGACAGCGAGCCATCCATGGCCGCATTCAGCAAAGCGCGCGTGGCGCGGATCGGCATGCGGTGGCCCACGCCATAGGCCCCGCCCGTCCAGCCGGTATTGACCAGCCAGCACTGAACGCCGTGACGCGCGATCAGCTCGCGCAACAGATTGCCGTATTCCGCCGGATGGCGCGGCATGAAGGGCGCGCCAAAGCAGGTGGAGAAGGTGGCGGACGGCTCGGTCACGCCCTTCTCGGTGCCCGCCACCTTGGCCGTGTAGCCCGACAGGAAGTGATACATGGCTTGCGCCGGGGTCAGTCGCGCAATGGGCGGCATCACACCGAACGCGTCACAGGTCAGCATGACCAGCGTGGACGGGTGCCCGCATGTATTCTTGTCACAGGCATTGGGGATGTAGTGCAGCGGATAGGCCCCGCGCGAATTTTCCGCCAGCGTCGCGTCATCAAGGTTCAACGCGCGCGTGGCCGGGTCCATCGCCACGTTCTCCAGCACTGTGCCCCACATGGATGTGGTGGCGTAGATGTCCGGCTCGGCCTCTTTCGACAGGCGGATCATCTTGGCGTAGCACCCGCCTTCGAAATTGAAGAGGCCGGTCTCAGACCAGCCATGCTCGTCATCGCCGATAAGCTTGCGTTTCGGATCGGCGGAGAGGGTGGTCTTGCCGGTGCCGGAAAGGCCGAAAAACACCGCGCTATCCCCCTTCTCGCCGACATTGACCGAGCAGTGCATCGGCATGACGTGCTTTTCAGGCAGCAGATAGTTGAGGATGGAGAAGACCGATTTCTTGGTCTCGCCCGCATAGGAGGTGCCGCCGATCAGCACGAGTTTCTCGGTAAAATTGATCGCGATGACGGTTTCGGACCGGCAGCCATGGCGTTTGGGGTCTGCCTTGAAGCTCGGCAGGTTGATGATAGTGAATTCGGCGACAAAATCCTGCAGATCTGCCGCTTCCGGCCTGCGGAGCAGATGGCGGATGAAGAGCGAATGCCAGGCAAGCTCTGTCACCACCCGCACGTTCAGGCGATGGGCCTTGTCTGCGCCGCCAAACAGCTCCTGCACAAAGAGCTCGCGGCCTTCCATGTGCGCGCGCATATCGGACCACAGCGCATCGAAATGCTCAGGGGCCATGGCGGCGTTGAAATCCCACCAGATCGTGTCTTCGGTATCGGCGTCGCGCACGGTGAACTTGTCGCGCGCGGAGCGGCCCGTGTGCTGGCCGGTTTCCACCACCAGGGCGCCGCCCCGGGCCACGCGTCCCTCGCCGCGCCGGATCGCCTCCTCATAGAGGGCCGGTTCCAGCCAGTTGATATTGAGCTTGCCCGGACGGGTAATGCCCAGATCCCGCAAATCGCGGATCGGCACAACGTCAGCCATGATATCTCCCTGCAGACTGGCCCACTTGGGCGGGGCCTTGTCGTGAGGACCGTTTTAGACCGGTTGGAACCGGCGCGCCAAGGCCGCGATGACACTGGCCGCCAAGATGTGGCATCGTTGCGCAGGGCTTCAGTACGGGAGAGAGTGATGGGATGGACAGGTGTCAGACGGTTTGCAGCCGGGCTCGGCGCGCTGGTGCTCACAGCTGCGGCACAGGCGCAAGACGGGGAGGCCGGCATGCTGTCAGCCGGTGAGGTGGAGCGGTTTGCACGCCTGGCGCTGGACTGCGTGCATCGCGAATATCCCAACAAGATCGCCCATGTGCTGCACAGCGATGCGGACGCGCTGCCCCCGCGTGAACTGACCCCGATCTTCTATGGCTGCTATGACTGGCACTCGGCGGTGCACGGCCACTGGCTGCTGGTGCGGCTCTTGCGGCTTTTTCCCGATGGCCCGTTTGAGGCAGAGGCGCGCGAGGCGCTCAGCCTCAGCTTCACCGATGAAGCCGCAGCCGTGGAAGCCGCCTATATGGCAGGCGACGGGCGGGCCTCGTTCGAGCGTCCCTACGGCCTTGCCTGGCTGTTCCAGCTCACCGCCGAGCTTCGCGCTTGGGACGATCCGCAAGGGCAGGCCTGGGCACGCACGCTGCAGCCGCTGGAGGATGTCGCCGTCCAGCGCTTCCTCGATTGGCTACCTAACCTTGTCTATCCGGTGCGTTCGGGCACCCATAACCAGACCGCCTTCGGCTTTGCGTTGGTGCTCGACTGGGCGCGCCAGACCGGCCATGAGGCGCTGGAAGCGCTGCTGGTGGACAAGACGCTCGGTTTTCACCGCAATGATGTGAGCTGTCCGCTCGCCTACGAGCCCTCGGGCGAGGATTTCCTCTCGCCCTGCCTGATGCAGGCTGATCTGATGCGCCGGGTGATGAGCCGGGAAGCGTTCTCCGGCTGGTTGTCCGCCTTCATGCCACAAATCCCCGAAGATGGCAGCGCAGGCTGGCTCGCGCCGGGCGTGGTGCTCGATCCGACCGACGGCAAGCTGGTTCATCTGGATGGCTTCAATCTGTCACGCGCGTGGAATCTTGAAGCCATCGCCGCTCGCCTGCCAGATGGGGATGCGCGCACCGCGTCCCTGCTCGCCGCAGCACAGGACCACCGCGAGACGGGGCTGGCCTCGGTCTCTGACGAGCACTATGAGGGCAGCCACTGGCTGGCGAGCTTTGCGGTCTATCTCGTCACCGGCAAGGCGCTGGAGGCGCAACTGCCCTAGCCGGGAGTATCAGGTCGTCGGACAGTCTTTCGTCGGTGCTGGCGGTTCGGGCAGGTCATCACCGGGAAGCGGAATGTATTCGTTCTCGCCGGGCGGCAGGGTGAAGGGCGTGCCGGTCCAGCCACCGGCCGCGCTGGCGCGCCAGTCATCCTTGGCCTTCTCGATCCGATCCTTCGACGAGGACACGAAATTCCATTCGATGAAGCGCTTGCCGAGCACAGCGCCGCCCAGAACCATTACGCGTGCACCCTTCGTGCTGGAGAGGCTTGCCGTACCGCCCTCGATCACGCCCAGCTGACCGGCCTGCACCGGCGTTCCGTCAACACGGGCCTCGCCGGAAACCAGATAAACGCCGATTTCATCATGGCCTTCAGGCAGGATGAAAGACGAGCCCGGCTTCATCTCGGCGTGGAAATAGATGGTCGGCGAGAGCATGGTGGTCGGAGCGGCATGGCCATAGGCAGACCCCATGATCAGGCGGATGGTGGCCCCGCCTTGCACAAAGACAGGCAGGGTATCGGCCTCATAGTGCTCGAAGGCGGCCATGTCCTCTTCATGGGCTTCGGGCAGGGCGATCCACATCTGCATGCCGTGCAGGGAGAAGCCGCGCGCGCGCACCTGCGGATCGGTGCGCTCTGAATGGGTGATGCCACTGCCCGCGATCATCAGATTGACCGCACCGGGTTCGATGGCCTGCGATACGCCGAGGCTGTCAGCATGATGCATCGCGCCCTCAAAGAGATAGGTGATGGTTGCCAGGCCGATATGCGGATGCGGGCGTACATCAATGCCCTTGCCCGGTTCGAACCGGGCCGGCCCCATCTCGTCCAGGAAGATAAAGGGGCCCACCATGCGCTTTTTCGCAAACGGTAGGACGCGCGCCACCTGGAACCCGCCCAGATCCTTCTTGCGGCCTTCAATGATCATGACGGATGCGGACATGGCGGGCTCCTGACTGGTTTGGTCAAAGAGCCTAGCGCGCCGGTCAGGTGTGTGGCCAGTCTGCGCGAAGGTTATCGCGGATCAAGGCGCAGCATTGCGTTGGCGTGGGTCTCACGTTCTACCGTGTAGCCGCGCGAGCAGGCCAGGTAGAGAGCGTTGTCGGCAGACCCCGCCCCGCCCCTGTTGACCGGGCGCTTCATGATGATGAGCCCGGGCCAGCGCTCTCGGGGCGTATCGGCGAACCAGGGCGCTAGGATCGGCATTTCGCCGCCCTCGGCATTGATCTTCATGGCATCCAGCCGTTTCACGCGCAGTGTATCCATCAGCGTGGCAAGGCGGGTTACGCGCACGGCTTCGCCGTTCACGGTGGTTGCGGGGGCGCTGCCGTCCGCTGTGTGCCCTACCAGGCGCAGCACGCTTTCGCCCTCATAGTCGGACAGGGCGACGCCGGATATCTCGACATTCTCAAGCCCGTTGGCGCGGGCGTTATAGGCAAGGCGCCGACGCATGTCCGCGCGTGGTTCCACCGCAATGACGCGGCCCGCCGGCCCGCCCGCCTTGGCCGCTACCAGCGCATAGAGCCCTGCGCCTGCGCCGATATCAACGAAAATCCGGCCAGGCCCCATCGCGGCGCGCAGCTCGGCCAACTCGGCCGGGTCAAAGCATTGCGGGGTCAGGAAGGCGCGCCGCTCTTCCAGATTATCATTGGGGTGCAGGCGCAGCTTCAGCCCCAGCGCCTTGACGTCGGCCACGCCGTCTTTCAGCGCACTGATGGCGAGCGGACGAGCAATGCCGGCCAGACGCAGGCTCATCCGGTGAGCCGGCAGGGCCCGCCCGACGGCCAGCCCCATCCGGGAAGCAATACCCGGACGGTAGGTGCCGTGCGCGGCACCAGGATCGATGCCAGCGAGCGCGCCGGTTGCCGCCTCCTCTGGCAGTTCCTCAAAGCGTTCAGCCGGCGGCAGGTCAGGCTTGGATGTCGTCATGACCGGCTTTGTAGCAAGGCGGGCCCTGCCTTGTCGCGGGCTTTGCGCGGTTTGCGCCAAAGGCGCGGCGTGCTAACCAGCCTCTCACCTCATAATGACCAGTTCAGGGCGAACGAGCACCCAGATGAAACCCATTCTCGAACAGCTTGATGAAAAGCGCGCAGCCGCCCGCCTCGGTGGCGGCGAGAAGCGTATTGCAGCCCAGCACGCCAAGGGCAAGCTGAGCGCGCGTGAACGCCTTGAGGTCCTGCTGGACCCCGGCTCGTTCGAAGAAACCGGCATGTTTGTGGAGCATCAGTGTGCCGATTTCGGCATGGCCGAATCGAAAATCCCCGGCGATGGCGTGGTCACGGGCTCGGGCACCGTGAACGGCCGCCTTGTCTATGTGTTCGCCAAGGATTTCACCGTGTTTGGCGGCTCGCTCTCGCTGGCCCATGCCCGCAAGATCACCCGCCTGCAGGAGACCGCGCTGAAAAACGGCGCGCCC